>JAJBVW010000045.1 GCA_020866945.1 Oscillospiraceae bacterium | reverse complement strand
AATGGCTGCTGTGGTGGGGGGTTTTTTTGGATCTGTTTGGGGCGGGGGCGGGGGCCTTGGTCTTTTTGCCCCTGGCGGTTACCTTTTCCTTCACCCAGTTGATGCCGTCGTCAATGGGCAGATAGTCCTCTTCCGTCAGGCTGTCCAGAACCTCCGGCTCATAGGGCGCAGGTCGGGGCCGGTTTTTGAACGCCTCCCACAGGGCGGCTACGCTCTTGTTCATGGCAGTTATAACCATCAGTGCAAAGGCTGCCACAAGCACCAGAAAGCTCCCCAGCACGCCGATGGCCTTTTTCAGCCCCAGCCCTATCAGGCCGGAGACTACGCCGCCGCATCGCTGCGCCGGATCCTGGGCCCGCCGCCAAAGGCTCTGCATTCCGGCGGAGAAGCCGTCCGCGAAAAGGCTGTCGCCCTGGAAGGCCAGCATATGCACGAACGCCCCGAATACTACCGGCAGCAGCAGGGCGCAGGTGACCCGCGCCCGCACCGGGCGGCCTCGGTGAAAGCCCAAAATGCCGGAACTCCAAAACAGGGCTATCGGCGCAAGATAAAAGCCCCAGCCGAAAAGCCCCCGCAGCAGAGCTCGGAAGGCCTCCACCAGCCAGCCCTCTACCGGGAACCAGGCGATGAACGCCACCAGCCCCACGAACAGCAGCACGACGCATCCAACCTGCCGGCGGATAGGCTTCGGCGGGGGAGGGGACGCTGTCGTTTTCTTTGTTTGGGTGGTTTTTTTCGTCTGCGCAGGTTTTTTGGTTCCGTTTCCGGCGGCGCTTTTTTTCGTCCCGGCGGCGGTTTTCGTTTTGGCTGTATTGGTTCCGGCGGAACCGCTTGTCTTTTTTGTCCCGCCGCTTTTGGCGGCGGATGTACTCTTTTGCGCCATGAAGTTTACTCCTTAATTCAGCACCAGGGACAGGACGATGGTCAGCGCGCCCACCGCCCAGCAGTAGTAGGCAAACCCGCCGAAGCGGCCCTTATCCACGATTTTTTGCAGCAGCCGGATGGAGAGATACCCGGTGATTCCGGCCACCAGCATACCCACGGCATAGGCGGGCAGAAGGGACGTGTCGAAGCCCTCCTCTATCACATCCATGACCTGAAGAATCACCGCCCCCAGCACGGACAGCAGGCTCATCAAAAACGAGAAGCGCACGGCGTAGCTGCGCTTCAGGCCACGGCCCATGCCGGCGGTGATGGTGGTGCCGGAGCGGGAGAGGCCCGGTATGGTGGCCGCCGCCTGCGCCAGCCCGATGACCAGTGCGTCCACCACCGTCATGCTCTTTTCCGTTTTCTTCCCCTTGGGCATACGGTCGGATATAAACAGCAGCAGGCCGGTCACAAGCAGCGCGATTCCCACAAACCAGGAAACGCCGCTCAAGCTCTCAATCGCGTCGTTTATCGGCACAATCAAAAGCAGCGGCAGGGTGGCGACAATCAGCATGAATATCTGCCGCCGCATGGGGATCCCCCGCGCGGACAGGCCCCGGCCCTTTGCCAGATCCTGCCCCATATGGCCTACCTCTAAAATCATGCCCTTCACGTCGCTCCAATAGGCGATAATAACCGCCACCAGGGTCGCCAGGTGGAGCATGATGTTAAACATAGCGCCGTCGCCAAACTCCGCCAGCCCCGCAGCCCCCAGCACGTTTTCAAACAGCGCCAGATGGCCGGAGCTGGAAATGGGCAGAAATTCCGCGACGCCCTGTACCAGACCCAAAATGGCGGCATACAGTATATTCATCCGATTCTCCCTTCTGCGGCCGCGCCGCACAATGATAAATAGATGCTCCGCAAGAAAAACACGGGGCAGGCGCACCGCCCCAAGGCCCCGCTGTTTTCTCTTTCTCTTCGATGCAGTCTATTGTACCATAAAATCAGCTCGTGGTCAAAGTCTATATAACGCGCGGCACGCGCGGCTTACAGCTCCACAATGAACCAGTTCAGACCGTCCTTATGCTCTATCCGTATCTGTCCCCGCAGGGCGGTGACAATTTCGCGGGCGATGGCAAGGCCGATGCCCGCGCCCTTTCCGGCCTGGTCTGTCTGATAGAAGGGCTTGAAGATGTTTTCATACTCGCTTTTGGAGATTGCCTCTCCGGGGTTTCCCACAGAAATCTGTATTGTCCGGCGGGAGATAGTCGTGCAGCGGCGTGCCGCGAGCCGGATGTCGCTGCCGGGGGCGCAGTATTTCAGCGCGTTATCCAGCAGCACGTCCACCACGGTCAAAAGCTGCACCCGGTCGCAGCGCAGACTCAGCCCCTCCGCCACGTCAGCCTTCAGGGCGTGTCCCTCCTCAAAGGCCCGTACCTCAAAACGCAGGGCCTCCTCCTGCAAGAGCTTTGTCACGTCCAGCTGCTCCTCCTGGCCGCTGCGCCCCGGCAGAGCCAGCCAGACCATAGCCTCCGTCAGCGACTGCATACGGCCGCACTCCTGGCGGATGTTATCATAGCAGAAGGCGGCGTTCGGACCCTCGTCTCCGCCCGACCTGTCCAGCAGATCGAGATTGGCGCTTATGATGGACAGGGGCGTTTTCAGCTCATGGGAGGCGAAGGATACGAACCACCGCTGCTCATCCAGGGCCTGCTTCGCCGGGCGGGCGAACCACCGGGACAGAAACAGACCCACTACAAACATCAGCGCGAGGCTCGGCACAGCGATGAGTAGGATTTCATTTCTTGTTTTGGCCAAATCCGCCGCGATATAGGAAACGTCCATAAACACGACCCGGTGGCCCTCCGTTCCCCGGATTCCATTATAATACCGCACCTGGTAGGCCTCCAGCACGCCGGTCTCCTCTATGCTGCCCGCCAGCAGGGCGATCAGCTCATCGGTGGTCAGACCATTCTCCGCCAGGAAAAATTCCCCCATCACCACCTGGGAGGTGTCGGTTTGGTTGTCGATCTCCAGCACGAAGTAGGGGGGATAGTTCAGCATGGAGGGATCCCCGCTGCCGTCCCGGTTTTCCAGGTTGTTGATGTTCAGCATATACATCATGCAGTCGTATTCCAGCTGGCTCTTTTTCTGATAATAGACCACGCCCGCCAGCAGCAGGGAAAGCAGCAGCATAATAATCATGAACACGGACAGAAATTTAAATTGCAGCTTGCGGGTCATGCGTTCTTCTCCCGCAGGCAGTAGCCAATCTGCCGCCGGCTCGTCACCTCCACGTTGGACTGAAGGTGCTGGAGCTTTTTGCGCAGAAAGCTCATATAGGCGTCCAGAACGTTGCTTTCCGGCATATTGTCATAGCCCCATGCTTTTAAAAGCAGCGTCTCCCGCTCCACCGGCGCGCCGCCGCTGCCCATGAGCAGACGCATCAGCTCCAGCTCCTTTTTGCTCAGCTGTATGCGCTCTGTCCCGCAGGACAGGATGCCGGTCTCCACCGAGAGCGTCAAATCTCCATAGACCAGGGTATCAGGCCGCAGCTCCTCCGGCCTGCGCAGCAGTGCGCGCACGCACGCCAGAAGCTCGCTGGAAGCAAAGGGCTTTGTGAGGTAATAGTCCGCCCCGGCGTTCAGTCCCCGTACCCTGTCCGGCACCTCGCCCCGCGCCGTCAGCAGCAGCACAGGGATCTGCCGCCCCTTGGCCCGCAGACGGCGGACGACCTCCAACCCGTCCAGCTTGGGCAGCATAACGTCCAGGATAATGAGGTCGTATATGCCGCTCATGGCGGAATCCAGCCCCGCTTCCCCGTCCGAGGCAATGTCGGACAGCATCCGCTGGGTGCTCAGCAGCTGCTGTATGGTCAGCGCCATTCGCTCCTCGTCCTCCACAATTAATACACGCATGGATCTCATCCTCCTGTGCTTGCGCTGATTTATCCATCGTTTGTTGGGTTTGCTCTCCTGTTGAGCAGGATGTAAACAACAGATTCTAGAGAAAGTGAATTTTGAACATAGCATTTGTCTACTTCATTACATTGTTTTCGGGTCGGTCAAGAATGCTCTGAAAAAAAGATTTAGCTGCTGCTGAGAGTTGAACGTCTTTGCACTTACCAATCCCTAATGTGACCGGGCAGTGGCAATCGGCTATGCGAATTGGCTTTAAATCCTCCCAGAAACCATGAAGTTGAGAATCATTAAAAAGCGGATTTGTTTCCAATAACAGTGCTGGAACAACCATGATGGCATGAATCTGTCGGATGATGTTATTCAGCATCCGAGGATCATCACCCGCAAAGACGACGCGAGGTTGATAGCCTGCCTCACGGCAGTATGGGGCAAAAATTTCTATTAACTCTTGGCTGGAATCAATGCTCACAAAGCTCTCTTCAGATAGTTCTCTTAGGCATATAGTGCGACGATTGGATAATGGGTGGTCATGGCTAACCAAAAGGATTAATTCTGACCGCTGAAGTGGGTACCATTCTATTTCCGGGGCGTTGATTGGTACAAAACCAATGGCCATATCAAGACTCTCTTCTAGAAGAAGTGCTTTTGCCTGTGATGAAGAAAGATTATATTGACGCAATTTGACATCAGGATGCTTAAGTACGTATTGGTAGTGTTCCTCCGCCAATAATCCACCGAGAGAAAGTGAATAGCGGACAATCGAAGTATTTTCATCGCTAAATGATCTAACGCGTAAAATACCCTCGTCAATCATTCGAATACCGTTGGCAATATACTCCCGGAACAGGATGCCGACATCGTTGAGGGCAATTCGCTTGCCCTCACGGTCAAAGAGCTTAACTTGCAGTTCAGTTTCCAACCTTGCGATGGCGTTGCTCAACGCCGGTTGAGAGATGTAAAGCTCCTGTGCTGCACGGGTGATGCTGCCCAATTCTGCGACTTTAAGAAACTGCCGAAGTTGTGTTAGTTCCATAGCCTTCTCCACTTATAAGTTGTATGTTATTTACTCCTAAAGATATTGTGATTATACAACAATCGAACCTTGTGTTACAATACATTTGTAGACAAAATCCACAAAAAACCGCAAAGGAGGCAAGCGAATGTGAGCAAAGACATGAATCTGTTAGAAAAGGAATTACTACGAACTGAAGCCTATAACTGCATAGAGAACTTAATGGCTCGGTTCAGTCATTACTACAGCCGCTATGAAACAGAGAAAATTCCTGAATTGTTTGCTGATCGTGATGACACGAAGTTGGAAATGGTGTGGGGTATCTATTATGGACTCGACGGTGTGAGAAGATGTTTCCAACAGCCGAATCCGTTCTATACGCCCGCGCCTAACCGTAAGGGTCAGCTGGATTTACGCCCGCTAGCCAGCGATGTGGTAGAAGCCGCGGAGGATTTAAAAACAGCAAAAGGGGTTTGGTATGTTCCCGGAGTATATGCCAGGAAGAAAGATGATGGATGCGAAGCCGGATGGTATTACGCTGTGATTGCAGGAGATTTTATCTTAGATGATGGGACTTGGAGGATATGGCATCTTCATGAATATAGTCGTTTTCAAACTCCCTATAACACGCCCTGGGGAGATCTTCCTCCATTTGACCCGTATCGACTGTGTGGTATAACGAAAAAGGAATACTTCCAGCGCAAAGGCGAAGCTCTTCCAGATGCTCAACCCAGTACAGTCTGGGGCTATCACCCGCATGTTCTTTATCCTGTTGACCAGCCTAAAACGCCAGAATCTTATGATTCGTTCAACGAAAGAGACAGCTATTAAGGAGGCAGAATTGTGGAATTAAATGAACTTCTTCATCGCTCGGAACGAACTGCCGCCCGAGGTGATATTGAGAAACTTATCAATCAATACACACAGTATTTTCCAATGTGTAAGACGGAGAGCCTACGCTCCCTCTTTGCAAATCGAGAGGACAGTTATATTACTGTGGCTTGGGGTACATATATTGGCTCGAATGGACTTGATCGGTTTTTCTTTCATGCGCTTCCGCAGGAAGGCGATCAGTCTCGGCGCCTGAATGAGTTGCATATAAGCCCGGCGTTTTCACAGCTTATTGAGATTGCAGAGGATGGGAAAACAGCGCAGGCATTTTGGACGACAGGCGGTGCTGAGAGTGGAAAGCCTTATGTTGAAACCGATTCTCGGATGACAGACTGGGACAGCGTTCACGGCTATTGGAGCTGGAAAAACATAAAGGCAGATTTTATTTGCGAAAACATGGTATGGAAAATATGGCATTTAGAGGAGTACAACATATTCTTTAGTGACTTCTACAAAAGCTTTGCTGAGGAGGACAATCCCGTGCAGGCGTTTGAGGTGTTTCCTGCATATTACAAAACCACTGGCGATGCCTCTCCAGACATACCTTCGAAAAGAACATGGAAGTATAGTGCAGATGCCTGTTTTGCAGATGGCCAGCCAAGTTTGCCGGTTCCTTACGTTCACTATGAGGATCTTTGCTTGATATGTAATGACCTTTGTCAAGAGGCAATTTGCCCAAAAACAGGGTCAAGC
>JAJBVW010000213.1 GCA_020866945.1 Oscillospiraceae bacterium | reverse complement strand
CTGCGCATACAGGCCGGAGGACTGCTCCTTCACCGCGCCGAAGGGGCCGCATACGGCAATGGCGGGGAGCTGCCCAACTGCATTCTTCGGCTCGTAGAGATCAGCCGCCAGGGTGATGCCGTATCGGTTGTGAAATGTCACCTTCCTGTGGTGCACCTTCTCGCTCTGCGGAAAAACCTTGTCCCACTCTGTTGTCAGATTCAATTTTTCTTCCATGCTTTGTATTCTCCCTTTCAATATTATTTCAGAACGCCATATTGGCTATCGTCTACGGCTTCCAGCCATTCGTTTGCGCTGTTCTCTCCCGGAACCTCTACGGCCAGGTAAGAAAACCAGCTGTCCGGGGCGGCGCCATGCCAGTGCTTCACGCCAACGGGGATGTTGATGCAGTCGCCCGGCTTCATTTCCACCGCCTCCTTGCCCCACTCCTGATAATAGCCCCGGCCGGCCACGCAGATAAGAATCTGACCGCCGCCCTTGTCGGCGTGATGGATATGCCAGTTGTTGCGGCAGCCAGGCTCAAACGTCACGTTGAAGATGCCGACCTGACTGGTAGATACGGGCGCCAGATAGCTCTGGCCGATGAAATACTGCGCGAAGGCGTCGTTTGGCGCGCCGATGGGGAATACCATCTCGGCGGCGTGCGCCGACTTTTCATCCGCAGGCTGCGCGTCATCTGCCCAGACCTCTTTTGCCATATAAAAAACCGCCCAGGCCTTTGGCCAGCCAACGTAAAACGCGGCATGGGTGATGATTGCCGCGATCTCCGTTCTGGTCACGCCGGCCTTCTTCGCGTTTTCAAGATGATATTTCAGCGAGGAATCTGTGATGCCAGAGGACATCAGCGCCACCACAGTGATGATGCAGCGGGTCTTGTGGTCGATGCCGGGATCGTTCCAGTTTTCGCCGAACAGCACGTCGTCGTTGAAGTGAGCAAATGCCGGCGCGAAGTCTCCCAGCGCGTTTCGCCCCGCCGTCTGTATGATTTTTTCCATCGTGAACCTCCATTCCGTCTGGTTATTATTTTCCTGTTTTCAGCGCATAAATCATATAATCGACCTGGTCTAGCAGCTGCTGCTGGCAGTGCAGCTCTTCCATTAGTTCTGCTCTGATTTTCTTTAAAATATGAAGTTTTTCCTCTGTCGATTTTTGTCCAGCTTCAGTCATCGCTGCGATCTCCGTAATAGTCATAGGTATCCCCCTGCAAAATACGGGTATGGAGTACGTACTTGCCGTGCCTTTTCCATACCCATATTATAATTCTGCGTTGTATGAATATCAAATACTTAGTTTCTGTTCATATGTTATGCCTGAAAAGCATTGAATTTGTTCTATAAACCTCTCAACCGCCGCAGTGAGCGGCTGGCTTCGTTTCCATGCGTATACGCTGTCGGACGTAATTTCAGGGCAGAGGGGTCGGCTGGCAATTTTTTCTCTATCCCAGAAGGGAATAGCGCCTTCGATTACAATAGAATATCCAAGAGCAGCCTGAACCATAAGAGCGCCGTTTGTGGCGAGATTGCTTGTGAACAACACCTGTGACGCTGAAAACATATCGCCAAACCAGTTCGCAAGCTCATTGCGGACATTGGCTCGCGATGGAAGAATTAGGGGTTTGCCTTCCAGGTCTTTTGCGCAGACCGTCTCTTTTTCGGCAAGAGGATCATCCGGGCGCATCAGAACGACCCAGCGCTCCTGGTGCTTGAGGCGGATAAAATCAAATTTCTCAATATCAATCGGTTCCATGAGAATGCCGATGTCTACCAGGCCCTTTTCCATCTGCTCCTTTACGATGTCCGCAGTTGCGGTAAAAATATCATAGGTGACCAGAGGGTATTTTTCATGAAAGCTTTTGATGATTTGGGGCAACCGTCTGACAGCGGCCATCTCGCCGCATCCGATGGTTATCCTTCCCTCTATCTGTTCATCCTGCTCAATCAGCTCCCGCTGGGTCTTGTCCACTAGAGAGAGAATTTCCTCCGCCCTGCGGCGCAGCAGCATTCCCTCGTTTGTCAGGGTGATTTTTCTGGCTCCCCGCTCAAAAAGCTTCACGCCGATCTCGTCCTCCAGCCTTGCAAGCTGTCTGCTTAAGGTCGGCTGTGTGATATGCAAAATTTCTGCCGCTCTGTTGATACCTCCCTCACGGGCCACTGTGAGGAAATAACGAAGTACACGAATTTCCATGCTGAATCCTCCGATTAAAATGATAGGGCGTCATAGACGACCGACTTCAAATGTTGTGGTTCCGGGCGATACGCTCTGCAATGCTTCGGTAGTCAGAATTTTCCTTCCGAAAAGCCATGTGGAAGGTGACGTTGGCCTCGGAGTCTTCGATTGGAACAATCACTCGCCCCTTTACAAAGTCCGCGTCAGTGGCAAGGTTGGTGACGAAATAGGGGAGCGTAGAGGTGCGTGCCAGTTCCCGGAAGTCGAAATCATCCGTCTGTACCAGAAACCGGGACGCCGGCATCCTTTTATGGCACAAATCGCTCCAGAAGCCAATATCCGATTTCAGCAGGCAGTTATAGCCGTTGAGCGCTGCCAGCGTTAGGGAGGGAAGCGCTGCCAGCTCGTGCTCCGGCGGGAGGCAGACAGACAGATCTTCCCAGATAAAGGGTATGCACGCGAGGTCGCCGGCCTCTGTCGGGTAAGGCAGTATGCCGATTTCGCAGGACTTATCCCTTACCCGGCTTGGAATCAGAGCGATTTCCGTGAGCCGGGAGGAAATCGTTTTATTAGGGAATCGTTCCGAAAGCGCTGGCAGAAGGCTCCAAAGCGGAGCCGGAGCGCAGGATTCCACCAAAATCGTGCGCCGGCTTGTGTCAAACTGGCGCACCTGGCGGACGGCGTCCTCAGCGTCTGACAGGAGCGCATTGGCGTATTCTACCGCTTTCTTGCCGGTTTCATTGAGCGTGAGACGGTTTTTTCCATGCACGAACAAGGACACACCAAATGCCTCCTCCAGATGCTGCATGGTGCGAGTCAGTGTGGGCTGAGATATATGCAGTTCCTCCGCCGTCTTTGATAACGTGCCGTACCGCGCAAAGGCGGCCAGCTGCTCCAGCTCGTACAGATTCAGCATAACTTGCGCTCCTCATGATTCCATACTATTCATCGCGTGAATAGAAGATTTCGGTATTGCTATTTTACAATCTTTTTCTTCTGCTGTAAACTCTGAATTGTAAACCAATCCGACTTGCTGACAGGAGGAAACATTATGAATTATGTGACGCTGAATAATGGGGTAAAAATGCCCCAGCTGGGGTATGGCGTTTATCAGACGCCGCCGGAAGAAACGGAGCGCTGTGTGTTGGATGCGATTTCCGTCGGCTACCGCTCCATCGATACGGCGCAGAGCTATTTTAACGAAGAGGAGGTCGGTTCTGCCCTAAAAAAGTCAGGAATCCCCCGTGAGGATATTTTTCTGACCACAAAGGTGTGGATTGAACATTATGGATATGAAGCAGCAAAGGAGTCGGTGCTGGAGTCCATGCGCAAGCTACAGACAGATTATCTTGACCTGTGCCTTCTGCATCAGCCCTTCTCTGATTACTATGGAGCATGGAGAGCTTTGGAAGAATTATATGAGCAGGGAAAAATCAGGGCAATCGGCGTGTCGAATTTTTATCCCGACCGGCTGATTGATATAGCGTCATTTGCCCGCATCCGCCCGATGGTAAACCAAGTAGAAACACATCCGTTTAATCAGCAGGTAATTGCAAAGGAGTACATGGATAAGTATGGCGTCCAGATTGAAGCGTGGGCTCCTTTTGGCGAGGGCCGTGGAAATATGTTCAGCAATCCGGCAATTGCCGCTATCGGAGAGAAATATCATAAGTCCGTGGCACAGGTCATCCTGCGCTGGCACATACAGAGAGGTGTCGTTGCAATACCAAAATCCACGCATTATGAGCGCATGGTGGAAAACTTCGATGTTTTCGACTTCACTCTGACGGATGAGGACATGGCTGTTATGGCAGGACTTGACAAGAAGGAAAGCTCGTTCTTCTCGCATTATGATCCGGCCATTGTGGAATGGTTTGCAGGACTTGTGGAAGAACGGAAGAATCGTTAGAATAGCATCTACCAAAATGATAATAATAATAACGCCCATCAGAGTGCAAATCTCTCTGATGGGCATTGTTGTATTCAAGAAAATATAAAGAACTCGTAAGGTGGGTTGCCGTAGCAGTCCGCAATCAGGCCGTGGGCGTCCGCCAGATAAAACATCTCGAATATCGGTTTGCCGGCAGCCAGGGTGATTCCATATCGGTTGTGGCACCCTCTATTTTTTTGAATAAATTGTCAACAATACGTTTTGACCCCTTGACATATAATAAAAGGTGTGGTAAATTAGCACTCGAGGACAAAGAGTGCCAGCAGACACATGAACTGATTGCCAACGAGGGACGATATGGAACTGAGCCAGCGGAAAAAGAAAATACTTACCACTGTGGTGGAGAGCTATATCGCCACGGCGGAGCCGGTAGGCTCCAAGGCGCTGGCGGAGGTGATTGGCTGTTCCTCTGCGACCATCCGAAATGAGATGGCGGAGCTGACCAGCATGGGCTATCTGGAGCAGCCCCACACCAGTGCGGGCCGTATTCCCTCCCCGGCGGGCTATCGCCTGTATGTCAACGAGCTGATGGAGCGGCAGAAGCTGTCCGAGGCCGAGGTGGAGACCATCAACGGCAAGCTCGCCAAAAAGGAAGAGCAGCTGGAGCAGCTCATGAGCGAGGTGGGGCAGCTCACCAGCTCCATGACCCAGTACCCGGCCTACGCCCTGGCGATGAAGCCGCCCGCCGCCGTGAAGCGGTTCGACTTCATCTATGTGGACGCGAACACCTTCATCGTGGTGGCCCTGCTGACGGATAACGCAGTGAAAAACAAGCTGGTACACCTGCCCTTCTCCGTCCATCAGGATCAAGTCACCACCCTTTCCACCCTCTTTAACGCGAACTTCGTCGGCGTGACGGAGGAGGAGATTACCGACAGCCTTATCCGCTCCATGGAGCGGGCGGCGGGGGATACCTACGGACTTGTGGCTGTGGTGGCGTCCTTTACACTGGAGATACTGGCCCAGGAGAAGGCCGCCCCGGTGCGGGTGGCGGGTGCCTCCCAGCTTTTGAGCCAGCCGGAGTTTCGCGACCCGGACAAGGCCCACGCCCTGATGAATTTCATCACGGACGGCGACCGGCTCCTGTCAGACCTGCCGAAAATGCAGGAGGAACGGGAGGGCCTGCGCGTGACGATAGGGCCGGAGAACCTGGCGGAGGAGCTGAAGGATTCCAGCGTGGTCATGGCCTCCTATGACGCGGGGGACGGTATGCGGGGCTATATCGGCGTGGTCGGCCCTACCAGAATGGACTATTCCAGCGTGGCTGCCAAGCTGAGCTACATCGCCGCCGGACTGAGCCGCCTGTTTGCCGGGACGGACGCCCCGGAGGGCTTAAACAATAAACTGGTTCTGAAGGAACCAGCGCGAAACGAATCGGAAGGAAGGGAATCCCATGAACAATAAAGACGATATGACCCAGGAGACGCCGGAGCAGCAGCCGGACATTCAGGAGGAGGCCCCTCAGACGGAGCAGCCCGCCCCGGAGGACGAGGCCCAGGAGACCCCGGAGGCATCAGAAAAACCGGACAAGGGCGAGAAGGTCAAGCCAAAGGCCAAGGCCAAAATCGACGAGCTGGAAAAGAAGTTGGCCGAGTCAAACGACAAGTATATGCGTATGCTGGCGGAATATGACAATTACCGCCGCCGCAGCCAGAAGGAGCGGGAAAACATTTACGCCGATGTCCGGGCCGACACGGTTTCAAAGTTTCTGCCGGTGTATGATAACCTGGCCCGCGCCGTCCAGAACGAGACGGACGGGGAGACCCGCAAGGGGGTGGAGGCCATCCTCACCCAGTTCAAAGCTCTTCTCACCAGCCTGGGCGTCACGGAGATAGAGGCCGTGGGCAAAAAATTTGACCCCGCCTACCACGAGGCGCTGCTGCACGTTGAGGACGAGAAATACGGCGAGGGAGAGATCGTCATGGAGCTGGAAAAGGGCTTCATGCTGGGAGACCGGGTCATCCGCTTCGCCAAGGTGCAGGTCGCGAACTGAAAACCATCCTGCCGTACCGGCGGGTTTATATAAATATCTTATCATCATCTTGTAAAAAAACGATTCATATATAGGAGGAAAAAATATTATGGGTAAAATTATTGGTATTGATTTAGGCACCACCAACAGCTGTGTTGCCGTTATGGAGGGCGGCGAGGCCACCGTTATCCCCAACGCCGAGGGCGCCCGCACCACACCGTCCGTCGTGGTCTTCTCCAAGGATGGAGAGCGCATGGTGGGCCAGGTGGCAAAGCGTCAGGCCATCACCAACCCTGACCGC
>JAJBVW010000046.1:1975-6423 GCA_020866945.1 Oscillospiraceae bacterium | reverse complement strand
AACCCTTTACCCTGCGTCCGAACCCTTCTCCTCCGGAATGACCAGCTTCAAGGCGGTGATGGCCACCTCGATCATGGAGTCGTCCGGTTCGTTGGTGGTGATATGCTGAAGCTGCTTGCCGGGCCAGGAAAGGATGCGGGACAGCAGATTGTCATGCCGCCCCACCCAGCGGTTCAGCTCATAGGTCAAGGCCACCACCACCGGCAGCAGGCATATTTTCACCACCATGCGCAGGAGGGCGTTGTCCACATGGAGGAAGGCGTTCACCAGGATGAACACGAGAATGCTCATAATGATGACCACCAGCAGGAAGCTCGTGCCACAGCGGGGATGGAACCGGCTCTCCTCCCGGACGTTTTCCACCGTCAGCTCCTTGCCATGCTCATAGCAGAAGATGGACTTATGCTCCGCTCCGTGATAGGAGAACACCCGCTTGATGTCCTTCATCTGGGCCACCGCCGCCATGTATACCAGCAGGATAACGAGCTTCACCACGCCCTCCAGGAGCGTCCGCAGGCCGTCATGCCCGGAGCGGAGAGCCGGGATGAGGGACACCAGCGCGGTGGGCAGTACGATAAACAGCCCTATCGCCAGGGCCACGCCCAGCACCATAGCCAGGCCAATGACAAATTTTTCCGCCTTTTCGGAGCCGAATTTTTTCTCTATCCACAAGTCCAGCTTGGAGGGTTCCTCCTGCTCCTCCTCCGGGAGGAACTGGGCGGAGTAGGTCAGGGCCTTCATGCTCTTGATCATGCTGTCCACAAAGTTCACAACGCCCCGTATCAGGGGCCAGCCGCAGAAGGGATGCTTGTCCTTGAGCTGGTTTAACGGTTCCACCGTTGTAGCCATCGTGCCATCCTGCTGGCGGACGACGATGGACTGCTTGTCCACCCCCCGCATCAGGATGCCTTCAATCAGGGCCGAGCCGCCAATGCTGGTGCGGAAGCCCTGGGATTCTTTTTTTGCCATAATACCGCCTTTCTGAAAATAGTCAGCGCACAAAATGCGCCGTCAAGGTCTTGGTCTTAATTTATTATAGTATCATCTATATCATACGCCCGCAGCGGGCGTTCTTATTTTGCTTTTTGGAGTATCTCACCAACATTATACTATATAACAAAACCCCGCCCAGCGCAAGTGCCGGACGGGATTTTTGTCCGATTTTCTACAAAATTTCTAGGGAACCTCCGACCCAATCCGGCATTGGCCACGCCGGGTCTTTTGCGCCGATTCATGCAGCGCTTGCCCGGACCAGCCGCCCCTCTATCCGATGGGCAGCTCCTCCTCGCTGAGGACGGGGAGCATAACGGTGACGACCAGACCCGTCCGTCCGTCCGTCGCGTTTTCCAGCAGCAGACGGCCCTTATGGCGGGTTATGATTTCATCGCACACGGACAGGCCGATGCCGCTGCCGCGCTCCTTGCCGCTGCCCTTATAAAATTTCTTCTTCACGAAGGGCAGCTCCTCCGGGGGAATGCCGGGGCCGAAGTCCCGGAAGCGGATGACCACCCAGGTATCCGTGGCCCCGATGGTAACGACCATGCGGCCGGCGGCCCGGCCATATTTGGCGGCGTTGTCCATGATGTTTAAAAATACCTGCTTGAGCCGCGCCGGATCGCCAAGGACGCAGGGGATGTCCTCCTCCGGCTCGGTATATTCCACGGTCATGCCCTCCTGCTTCAGGAGGGTGCCGTAGGTAAAGATGGCGTCCGACAGCTCCCCGGCCACATCCAGCGTCTCCACGTTCAGGTTGAATCGGCCGTCCTGGATACGGGTAAACTCCAGCAGCTCCTCTACCATCTTGGTCAGGCGGCCGGACTCCTTCGCAATGATGGAGATGCCCCGGCGGGAGTCCCCGGTGATGGCTTCGTCATAGGCCAGCGTCTCCGACCAGCCGGTGATGGCGGTCAGGGGCGTGCGAAGCTCATGGGAGATGGAGGAGATAAACTCCGTCTGCACCTTCTCTGTCTCCCCGATTTTCGCGCTCATCTCGTTGATGGCGTCGGTCAGGTCGCCAATCTCGTCGTCATATTTTTTCTGCGCCTGGATGCCGTAGCTTCCCTCCGCGATGCGCTTGGCAAGGCCGGTCAGCTCCACCAGCGGGTCTGTGACCGTGCGGATAAAATAAAGGTTAGACAGCACCACCGCCAAAATCACCAGCAGGCCCACCCCGGCAACCATGGCCGTGACCTTCCATATCTGCCGGTTCACCAGGCGCAGGCTGGTCACATAGCGCATGGCCCCAATCACCGACCCGTCCGAGGACAGAAGCGGCGCGGTAACGGCCAGAATACGCTCCCCCGTCCCGGCGTTCCGGCCGGTGTAGACGCCGATGGTTTTGTCGTTCAGGGCGGTCGTCAAATCCTCCGTGTCAGGGGTCGTGCCGGCGGAGACGCCATAGCTGGATACCTCCACCACGCCCCGGGCATTCACAAACTGCAGCTCCAGCACGTCCTTGTCCTCAAAGCTCTCCGTATAGCGATAGGCGCTCTGGTAGTACTGGGCGTAGGTCTGGGAGATATAGCCTGTGAAAAAATTGGAGGCGGACTCCGCCTTGGCCGTCAGGCCAGTTCTGACGGCGCTATAGTAGTAGCTGCGAACGCCCAGGGAGCACACCAGCGTTAACAGCGCCACCAGCCCCGCCGTCAGCAGGATGCCGGAGCGGAGCCACCGGCTTTTCAGTCCCCGCGTATGCTGTTTGCCCGTGCCGTCCACCTCCCGTTCGTCCGTCTTTAAAGCCTTTAAAAGCCCCACTTGTATCCATAGCCCCAAACCGTAGTGATATAGGTAGGAATGGTGCTGTTATCCTCAATCTTGATACGCAGACGGCGGATGTTCACGTCCACAATCTTCAGCTCGCCGAAGTAGTCCCGGCCCCAGACGCTGTTGAGAATCTCCTCCCGGGACAGCGCCTTGCCGGGGTTATCCATAAACAGCTTCATAATGACGTATTCTATCTGGGTCAGCTTGATGCGCTGGCCGTTTTTCTCCAGGGTGCGGTTGCGGGTGTTCAGGCGGAAGGGGCCGTGGCGCAGCTCGCCGCTGTCCTCCGGCGTCTCATCCACCGAGGTGCGGCGCACCAGGGCGTCCACCCTGGCGGTCAGCTCCGCCGGAGAGAAGGGCTTCGTCACATAATCGTCCGCCCCGGTCATCAGGCCGGTCACCTTGTCCATCTCCTGTGCCTTGGCGGTGAGCATGATAATCCCTATGCGGGAGTCCGTCGCCCGGATGCGGCGGCAGACCTCATAGCCGTCGATGCCGGGAAGCATGACGTCCAGCAGGGCCACCTTCATGTCCGGGTTCTGCTCCAAAAGCTCCAGCGCCTGCTCCCCGGTCTCCGCCTCGATAGGCTCATAGCCGGAGCGCCGCAGATTAATCACCACAAAGCTGCGGATGCTGGACTCGTCCTCCAAAACCAATACCTTTTTCACAATGCTTCTGCCTCCTTGCGCCGTCATAGGTCTCCGGCAAGCCACTCCTGATATATCAGGTTAAAATTTTCCGTCACGTCCTGCTCCGTCATGTCCTCTGTCCAGAGCTGGGCGGCGTAGACTGTGGACTCCTCCTCCCGCAGGAGAAAGCGGCCCTCCGCCTCGGCCCTGTCCCGGCGGTTTTCGCCTGTAAGGGTATATATGGTAAGTATCTCCGTCTGCGCCCCGGTCTCATCCATCAGGGAGAAGGTCACGGCAGCCTCTCCCGCCGTCTCCTCCTCGCGGGAGACGGAAAGGCCGCTCATGAGCGCGGTGTCCGTCAGGACAAGATACCACCCGTCGTCATAGTTGTGATAGGTGGTCAGGGTCAGGGCGCGGCCTCCGTCGCCGTCCAGGCTGTACCAGGCCAGCGCATCCCCGCTCTCCATGGGAATCTCCAGGGCGCGGTCGCCGTCGATGTCCGTGGCATATGCCCCGGCCCGGCGCACCGTGCTGCTCTGGCCGGAATTGGACATGGTGATATTCTCCGCCTCTCCGTCCCGCAGGATGAACACGTCCGTCAAAAGAAGGTCGTCTCCGTCGGCGCTCTCCACAAAAAGGGCGGGCGTCCCGTCGGCCAGATAGGCACTCCTGGCCCGCAGCGCCTCCGTAATGCCGGAGGACAGGGCCGCCTGACAGGCGGTCACCTGATTCTCCCCGTCCACCTGATAGACCGTCAGGGTGCAGCCAGCGTCATAGTCAAGGCTCAGGTTCAGAAGATTCGCCGTGTCGTCCCCGTCCAGGTCGTATACCAAAAAGGCGGAGCAGTCCGCACTCAAAACCTCCACCGGCTCCTGGCCGCTCAGGTCATAGACAGACAGCAGCTGGATGTCCCCGGATATTTGCCAGGCAATGATAAGCTCCGAGGCCCCGTCGCCGTTGAGGTCGGCGTATTCCACGCTGGACACGGCGGAGCCTTTTCCGGTAATGACAATCTGGAGGAAGTAGGCCCCCTCCTCATCCAGCCGGTATATGCAC
>JAJBVW010000046.1:0-1965 GCA_020866945.1 Oscillospiraceae bacterium | reverse complement strand
GGGTGTGGGCGCTGTCCGCCAGGAAGGCCAGCGCCTCCGCCACGCCGTCCCCGTCCAAATCACGAAGCTGCACGGACTGGCGGTTGCTGCCGCCGGTTGGTGCGGCGTACTCCCCGCCCTCGTCGATGCGCTGGCCAATCAGCTCCTGAAGCTGGATATATTCCTCCTGCTGCTGCGGCAGGGAATAAAGCTCATCCGCACTCATGCACCCGGCGCAGGTCAGAGAAAGAAAAACGGACAAAAGGAGCGCCGCCCAACGATTTTTTCCCGTTTTCATGGCACCACCTCATCCGTCGTTGTAGCTGTATCGCACTTTGCCGCGCCGCCAGTCGGCAGGAGCAAGGCGATTAAAATCAAAATATAATAACGGCCTGAATAACGGCCTGCCGTTATTGTATCATGTCTTGCGGTTCCACCCGAAGGGCGGGAGCAAGACGATTGAAATTAAAATATAATAACGGCCTGCCGTTATTATATCACAAAGGTTACGAAAAACCTAGAGAAAAGTTACAAAAGATGACAGAAAAATTTCAGACCCGCGGCAAAGTTTTTGCAAATATGACAGCAGACCCTTGCCCGTCAGAGAAATTGGTAATATAATAGAGGAAGCATAGCATATACGCCAAGAATTACAACAGGAGGCATATTGATAATGGATATGGAAATCACCATCCAGAAAACCACAACCCCCAAGGAGAAGCCCCAGATCGATGGCATCCCCTTTGGCACCTATTTCTCCGACCATATGTTCCTTATGAACTATGAGACCGGCAAGGGCTGGTACGACCCCCGCATCGTCCCCTACGGCCCGCTGGCCCTTGACCCCTCCACCATGGTGCTGCACTACGCCCAGGAGATTTTCGAGGGTCTGAAGGCCTACCGCACGGCGGACGGCAAAATCCAGCTGTTCCGTCCCACGGAGAACATCGCCCGGATGAACCGCTCCGCGGAAAAAATGTGCATCCCGCCCGTGCCGGAGGACATCTATCTCAAGGCCCTGAAGACCCTGGTGGAGGTAGACAAGGATTGGGTTCCCAGCGAGCCGGACACCAGCCTCTATATCCGCCCGTTTATCATCGCGACGGACAAGCACGTCGGCGTTCACGCCTCTCACACCTATCTCTTCATGATTATCACTTGCCCGGTGGGCAGCTATTACCCCGAGGGTCTGAACCCGGTGAAGATTGCCATCGAGAGCAGGGAGGTGCGGGTCGTCCGCGGCGGCACCGGCTTTGCCAAATGCGGCGGCAACTACGCCGCCTCCCTCCACGCCAGCGAGCTGGCCGAGGCCAAGGGCTTCAGCCAGGTGCTGTGGCTGGACGGCGTGGAGCAGAAATACATCGAGGAAGTGGGCGCGATGAACGTCATGTTCAAGATTGACGGCAAGATTGTTACCCCCTCCCTGGCCAAGGGCACCGTCCTGCCCGGCATCACCCGCAAGAGCGCCATTCAGGTGCTGTCTGACTGGGGCTACGAAATCCAGGAGCGGGATTTGTCCGTGGACGAGCTGATTGCCGCCTGCGAGAGCGGCAAGCTGGAGGAGGCCTGGGGCGTCGGCACCGCCGCCGTGGTGTCCCCCATCGGGGAAATCATCTACCAGGACAAGGAGCACATCATCAATGGCTTCCAGATTGGCGAGCTGACCCAGAAGCTGTATGACACCATCACCGGCATCCAGTGGGGCAAGACCGCCGATCCCTACGGCTGGGTCGTTCCCGTTTGCTGATGGGCGGTACCATCCTTCTGACCGGGGCCGCGGGCTACATCGGCTCCCACACCGCCGTAGCCCTGGCCCAGGCCGGGTACGACCTGGCCATTGTGGACAACTGCTCCAACAGCAGCCCCATCGCCGTGGAGCGGTGCCGGGAGCTGACCGGGGCGGACATCCCCTTCTTCCAGGCGGACGTGGCGGACAAGGCCGCCCGGCTGGATATCTTCCGCCGGGTAAAGCCCTCGGCGGTAATG
>JAJBVW010000216.1:300-6427 GCA_020866945.1 Oscillospiraceae bacterium | reverse complement strand
GACGTCTACCGTTCGGGAATCGCCGAAATAGTCAAAGCCCCAAACCTCGTCCAACAGCTGATTTCTGGTATAAACCCGGTTGGGGGAGGAGGCTAGATGGAACAGCAGCTCCATCTCCTTGGGGGGCGTATACACCTTTTTTCCGTCCACGATAAGCTCATAGGAATCGAGGTCGATGACGAGCTTATCAAAGCTCAGGCGCTTGGGCTTGTCCCCCTCGTCCTCGGCGGTGCGGCGCATCACGGCGTGAACCCGCGCGAGCAGCTCCTTCACCTCAAAGGGCTTGGTGAGGTAGTCGTCCGCGCCCATTTCCAGCCCGGCCACCTTGTCCGCTGTCTCGCCCTTGGCGGTCAGCATGATGATGGGGATCTTGGAGAAGGCGCGCACCTCCCGGCAGACCTGCCATCCGTCCTTCACGGGAAGCATGATGTCCAGCAGTATCACATCCGGCTCGAAGCTCTGAGCCAGGGTCACGCCCTGACCTCCGTCCCCGGCCTGGGCCACCTCAAAGCCATCCTTTTCCAGATATAGCCGCAGCAGCTCCGCGATGTTGCCGTCGTCCTCAATGATAAGCGCTTTTTTTGCCATGGCTTTCTGCCTCCTGTGCTTACTTATATGTATGCCTTGGTCAAAACCGGGGTTGCCGCCCCAGTTGGTCAATCTACCCTAATTATATACCGGTCTTTTGAACTTAGGTGAACAAAATGTAAAAAAAGTAAGGACGACGGAAAAAACGCTTTACTTTAGTGTGGTAATGTAGTAAAATACTCAGCGGACAAACAGACAAATTATAAGGAGGACACATAAAATCATGAAAACGATGAAAAAGCTGCTTGCTCTGCTGATGGCCCTGGCAATGGTCTTTGCCCTGGCCGCCTGCTCCTCTTCCAGCTCTGACGACAGCTCCGAGGTGGAGAGTGAGGTAGCCTATATCCAGGATCAAGGCGTTCTTGTTGTGGGCATCACCGATTTTGAGCCGATGGACTACAAGGACGAGGACGGCAACTGGATTGGCTTCGACGCCGACATGGCTACCGCCTTTGCCGAGAGCCTGGGCGTGACCGTGGAGTTTGTGGAAATCAACTGGGACAACAAGATTCTTGAGCTGGACGCCGGGAGCATCGACTGCGTCTGGAACGGCATGACTCTGACCGACGAGGTCACCTCCTCCATGGAGTGCTCCAATGCCTACTGCAACAACACCCAGGTGGTCGTTCTGCCTGCGGACGTCGCGGATCAGTATGACACTGTGGAGTCCATGGCCGACCTGACCTTCGCCGTGGAGGCCGGCAGCGCCGGCGAGAGCCAGGCCATTGCGAACGGCTTTGCCACCACCGCCGTCACCTCTCAGGCCGACGCGCTGATGGAGGTCGCCGCCGGCACCTCTGACGCCGCGGTCATCGACGCGCTCATGGCCGGCGCCATGGTGGGCGAGGGCACCAGCTATGCAGACCTGACCTACACCATCTCCCTGAACGAGGACGAGGGCGAGGAGTACGGCGTCGGCTTCCGCAAAGGCTCCGACCTGGCCGAGGCCCTGAACGAGTTCTTTGCCGAGAGCTATGCCGACGGCACCATGATGGCGATTGCCGAGCAGTACGGCGTTCAGGCCGCCATCATCGCCCAGTAATACGACGGCCCTGTAAAATGTTCGTTTCCGATTTTCCCGGCGGCGCGTTCGCCGGGAAAATTCTTGCCCCTGCGCATACATCCCATAGCCGCAACCGCAGGCTACTGGAAAGGAGTGGATGTCCATGGAATTGTTCCTGGAGCAGTTCCCCATTGTCGTTCAGTCGCTGAACACCGGCTTTCTTCAAACGCTGAGACTGTTTTTTGTCACCCTGCTGGGGGCATTGCCCCTGGGGCTTGTCATATCCTTCGGCTCCATGTCCCGTTTCCGTCCGCTTAGCTGGCTGACGCGCACGATTGTGTGGATCGTCCGGGGAACGCCCCTGATGATACAGCTTCTCATCGTGTATTATTTTCCCGGCCTCGTGATGGGCAACAACATCTGGGGCAGCGGGGAATCCGGGCGCTTTCTGGCCGCGTCCATCGCCTTTATACTCAATTATGCCTGCTATTTTTCGGAGATATACCGCGGCGGCATCCAGAGCATCCCCAAGGGACAACAGGAGGCGGGTCTGGTTCTGGGCATGACAAAACGGCAGATATTCTGCCGTGTCACCCTTCTCCAGGTCGTCAAGCGTATCGTGCCGCCTATGTCAAACGAAATTATTACGCTTGTGAAGGACACGTCTCTGGCCCGCATTATTGCGCTGCAGGAGGTCATTTGGGCCGGTCAGGCATTTTTGAAGGGTTCTCAGGGCATTTCCGGCGTGATTTGGCCGCTGTTTTTCACGGCGGTATATTATCTGCTGTTCACAGGGGTACTGACCATTCTGCTGGGCCGCCTGGAAAAGCGGCTGGACTATTTCCGATAAGGAGGCGGCCATGGCGATATTAGAAGTAAGGGATATACGAAAATCCTTTGATAAAACCGAAATCCTCAAGGGCATCAGCTTTTCCCTGGAAAAGGGGGAGATTCTCTCCATCATCGGCTCCTCCGGCTCCGGCAAGACCACGCTGCTCCGCTGCCTGAATTTCCTGGAGCATCCGGACAGCGGCTCCATCGCCGTAAACGGCGAGCTGCTTTACAGCGGCGACGAGCCGGATTCCCAGCGGGAGGCGGACATACGGAAAAAACGCCTCCATTTCGGCCTGGTGTTCCAGTCCTTTAACCTTTTCCCGCAGTATACGGCCCTGGGAAACGTCATGCTGGCGCGGGAGCTGCTGGCGAAGGAATCGCCGGACTACAAGAGCCGGAAAAAGGAGCTGCACCAGCAGATTGAGGCGGAGGCCCGGCAGCTTCTGGATCAGATGGGCCTGGCCGACAGGATGGGCAATTATCCCCATCAGCTCTCCGGCGGGCAGCAGCAGCGTGTGGCCATTGCCCGCGCCCTGGCACTCCAGCCGGACATCCTCTGCTTTGACGAGCCGACCAGCGCCCTCGATCCGGAGCTTACGCAGGAGGTTTTGCGGGTCATCCGGGAGCTGGCGGAGCGGAAAACTACCATGATTATCGTCACCCATGAGATCGCGTTTGCCCGGGATGTGGCGAGCCAGGTCATTTTCATGGATGACGGCCGCATTGTGGAGGAAGGCCCCCCGGAACAGGTCATCGGCGCGCCCACGCAGGAGCGCACCCGCCGGTTTCTTGAAAGCTACAACCAGTGAGCTGGCGGAGCTTACGGAAACTTTAAGGCTTTTGCACTTGATTTCCTGCCATACATCATGATACTATAAAATCCGTGCCATGCGCATGGATTTTGTTTTTAACGCTTTGCCAGGAGGTACCTCATGCCGCGATTTATCCGAATCCTGTGTCTGCTTTTGTGTTTTGTGCTGCTTTTGGGCCTTGCGGCCTGCTCCGGCGGTACCAGCGGCAACGGATACAGGATTATCGACTCCTTCAGCGCCGAGGGCAGCTATGTCATTGCCTTCCGGGAGGGGGATCAGATTGCGGATTATGTGACCGCCGCCATGTATGAGCTGGCCGCGAGCGGATCCCTTCGCTCCCTTTCAAACAGCTGGTTCGGGGAGAACCTCATCGCCCTCCGGGGCCAGTCGGGAGCTATGGACGAGCTGTGGGATACTGTGCCGGAGCGCACCATCACCGTGGGCATCGACATCACCAATATGCCCATGAGCTATGCCTCCGGAGACGGCTACAGCGGCTTCGATGTGGAGCTTGCAAGCTATATATGCGGTTATTTGGGGTGGAGCATGAACCTGTATCCCATCGACATCTCCGATGCGGACATAGAGCTGAACTCCGGCAACATCGACATGGCTATGGGCGTTTCTGGGGCGAACCAGACCTCCGGCTTCGATTATTCCCCCGCTTATTTGACCAGTCAATATGTGCTCGTCACCAGCACCAGTACCCGCATCCATCGAAAATCCGGTCTGCGGAACAAGATTCTGGGCGTGACCGTGGCCGATATGACCGTTTTGCAGCAGGATGAGAGCTTTATGAACAGCCTGGGCGCCGTGGTCTATCAGACCGATACGGACGGACTTTTCCAGGCGCTGAAAAACGGCGAGGTGGACGGCATATTGGTCTCCAGCGTGGTCGCGGCATATTATATGAACTGACGCACGGCCTTGAAGGTAAGTTGATTTTCCAGTGATATAATAAGGAAGTATATATGTGGATTTCTGACAAATGGAAGGACTATGAGCTGATTGACGCTTCGGGAGGCGAGAAGCTGGAGCGCTGGGGCAGTCATATCCTTTTGCGCCCCGACCCCCAGGCCATTTGGGCCACGGAGCGGCGGGATCCCCGGTGGAAAACGCCGGAGGCCGTCTATCGCCGCAGCGCCGCCGGAGGGGGCGCATGGGAGAAAAACCGCCTGCCCCAGAGCTGGAAAATCGCCTACGGCCCCCTGACCTTCCAGGTGAAGCCCATGAGCTTCAAGCACACCGGCATTTTCCCGGAGCAGGCGGCCAACTGGGACTGGGCCATGGAAACCATCCGTGCCGCGAACCGTCCCATCCGGGTGCTGAACCTGTTTGCCTATACGGGGGCCGCCACCTGCGCCTGTCTCAAGGCCGGGGCCAGCGTTTGCCATGTGGACGCCGCCAAGGGCATGGTGCAGTGGGCCAGGGAAAACGCCGCCCTGACCGGCGTGGCGGACAGAAGCGTCCGCTGGATTGTGGACGACTGCGTGAAGTTCTGCCAGCGGGAGATACGCCGGGGTCATGTGTACGACGCGGTCATCATGGACCCTCCCTCCTATGGCCGGGGGCCGGGGGGCGAGGTGTGGCGGCTGGAGGACAATCTCTGGCCCCTGTGCCAGACGGTGAGCCAGCTTTTGAGTGAGGAGCCGCTTTTTGTTTTGATAAACTCCTACACCACGGGCCTGTCCCCTTCGGTGCTGACCTACATATCCGAGAGCCTGTTCACCAAAAAATACGGCGCCGGTCACAGCGACGCCCAGGAGCTTGGCCTGCGGGCCTCCGCCTCCGGCCTGGTATTGCCCTGTGGGGCAAGCTGCCGCTGGGAATATTAATTAGCTGTTTTCTTGGAGATTGTCAGCAGACGACCTCTTCCGAATTTTGCGAGGTAATGCACAGCATGGAGTCTGTAATTGAAATACGGGGTTTGTCCTTCTCCTATCCAGAGACGGCGGCCCCGGCGCTGTCGGATATAAGCCTTTCCATTGACCGGGGCAGCTTTGTGGCGGTGCTGGGGGCCAACGGCAGCGGCAAGTCCACCCTGGCGAAGCATTTGAACGCCATTCTTGTCCCCGCTGCCGGACAGGTGCTGGTGGACGGCCTGGACACGGCGGAGGAGGATAATCTCCTGGAGATTCGCCGCCGGGTGGGGATGGTGTTCCAGAATCCGGATAACCAGATTGTCGCAAACGTGGTGGAGGACGACGTGGCTTTCGCCCCGGAAAACCTTGGCGTGCCGCCGGAGGAGATTCGCCGCCGGGTGGACAGTGCGCTCCGCCAGGTGGGGATGTATGAGCTTAGGATGCACGCGCCCCATCTCCTTTCCGGGGGCCAGAAGCAGCGGGTAGCCATCGCCGGTATTCTCGCCATGGAGCCGGAGGTGCTGGTTCTGGACGAGCCGACCGCCATGCTTGACCCCCGGGGCCGCCGGGAGGTCATGGACGCGGTGGAGTCCCTCTGCCGGGAGCGGGGGCTTACGGTGGTGCTTATCACGCACCACATGGAGGAGGCAGCCCGCGCTGACCGCATTGTTGTGCTGGCAAACGGCAGGCTTGCCATGGACGGGACGCCCCGGGAGATATTCCCCCAGGCGGAACGCCTCAAGGAGCTGTCTCTCGCGGTGCCGGACGGCACGGAGCTGATAGGCCGCTTAAACACCGCCGGTATGAACCTTCCGATGGACGCGCTGACGGACGAGGAATGTGCCTCGGTCATATGGGAGGGACTATGTCGCTAATGGAGCTGCGGGGCCTGACCCACGTATACAGCCAGGGTACCCCCTTTGAGAAAAAAGCCGTTGACCACGTCGCCCTGACCCTGTATGAGGGCCGGACCGTGGGCCTGCTGGGCCCCACCGGCAGCGGCAAAAGCACACTGATTCAGCACATGA
>JAJBVW010000216.1:0-239 GCA_020866945.1 Oscillospiraceae bacterium | reverse complement strand
TAACCTGCTTTTTGACTTGAACGTGATCGACTATATCGCCTTCGGCCCAAAAAACCACAAGCTGCCCCCCGACGAGGTAGACCGCCGGGTGCGGGAGGCCGCCGCCTTTGTGGGGCTGGGGGAGGACATATTCCCCCAGTCCCCCCTGGAGCTTTCCGGGGGCCAGAAGCGGCGGGCGGCCATTGCCGGGGTGCTGGCTATGGAGCCGGAGCTGCTGGTGCTGGACGAACCCACCGCCG
>JAJBVW010000047.1 GCA_020866945.1 Oscillospiraceae bacterium | reverse complement strand
GTCTGTGTACCGTGTCCGTCCTGGCCTCCAGCGAGGCCTCTGGGGAAGCCTCCGCAGAGGCAGAGGAGGACAAGCCCGTCATCGGTATTTCCTGGAAATCCGATACGCAGGACTACTCCCGTCTGGCCGCAGTAGTCGAGGCCGCCGGCGGCATCCCCGTGGAGCTGCCCCAGATTACCTCCACCGCCGTCACCTACGACGACGAGGGCGACCTGACCGAGGACTGCATGGAGGAATCCGGTATGCTGAAGCAGGAATATGCCGACGCCATCAAGGAGCTGGACTTTGACGCGACCAACCTGGCCGAGGCCCTGGAGGGCATCGACGGCGTGATCGTCACCGGCGGCGAGGACATCAGCCCCTCCCTGTTCGCCGACCCCATGACGGAGGAGAACGAGGGCGAGGAGATTAACGCCACCCGCGATATATCCGACTACCTGCTGGTCGCCTACTGCATTGAAAACGACATCTCTACCCTGTGCATCTGCCGGGGCGAGCAGATGTTGGGCATCGTCTCCGGCGTCACCTTCACCCAGGACATACCCAACTATTACGAATCCCTGGGCGTAGAATATAACGACACCCACCGTATGCCCGCCGACGCGGAAAACCGCACCTATGCCCGCCACGACGTTGATATTCTGGACACCGGCTCCCTGATTTATGCCATCGTGGGCGACACCACCCTGGAGAACGTGTCCTCCTGGCACCATCAGTGCATTGCCAGCGTGGAGGGGACGAACCTTGAGGTGACAGCCAGCACCACCGCCGACGGCGTGGAGATCATCGAGGCCGTCGAGCGCACGGACAAGACCTTCATCATGGGCGTTCAGTTCCACCCCGAAAACGACTGCGCCATCACCCTGGTGGACGGGGAGGAATCCCTCTGCGACTATGACACCTGCATCGCCTTCTTCGAGACCCTGGTGCTTTACGCAGGCGGCGGCTCTCTTGACATCGCTTCCGGCGAGGCCAGCGGCGAGACAGCCGAGTCCTATGAGGATTACCCCGAAATCCCCGCCGACCTGGAGCCGGGCGAGGAGCCTCCCGGAGGCTTCGGCGGCATCGACTGATTTAGCATAATATACATTATCCCCAGGAGCGCGGCTCCTGGGGATTTTGATATACAAAGGTTATCAATTCAGACATATCATCCCCATGTATCATGTGACAACCGTGCGTTCAACGCAGCACTCACGCCTGTCTCTTTATGGCGACCTGATTATTTCTATTTTTACCCTACTCTTTCGGCGGCGCACAGGGGCAAAACGAGTCAAGATGGACTTGCGCTCACAGGGCAAATAGGGTATAATGAATTACTTCTAAAATTTTATGTTTCATTAGGAGGGATATTATGGACGAGAAGACCCTTGCCTACATTAACCTCTATGCCGTGCTGGGGAGTCTCCAAAAGCTGTGCGCCCTGGACGACGAGGCCAAGCGGCTGATTGAGGGAGTGGACGTCTCCGTGGGCATCGCCGTGAAGGGCGGGCCGGAGGCCACGCTGGTATTCAAGGACGGCAAATGCACCCTGACAGAGGGAACGGAAAACTGCACCATCAAGCTGCCCTTCTCAAGCCCGAAGAAGTTTAACGGCATGATAGACGGCACCGTGACCCCCTTCCCCTCCAAGGGATTCACTAAGATAGGCTTTCTGCTGAAAACCTTCACCAAGCTGACGGACATCTTAACCAGCTATCTCCGCCCGGCAGAGGGGGCACTGGACGACCCCCGCTTCTTTGAGGTCAGCACCACGCTGATGTTCTATCTCATCGTGGCGGCCATCGCCCAGGTGGGCAATGTGGACAAGATTGGTCGGTTCAGCGCCTCCAACACAGTGGACGGCAATGTGAAGCTGGCCATCGAGGGCGGGCCTTCCGCCTATGTGAAGGTGGAAAACCACCACCTGACCGCCGTGCTGGAGGAGCCGGAGGAGTTTATGTCCTACATGGTGTTCGGCGATATGCACATTGCGCGGGATCTGTTCGACGGGAATGTGAACGCCATCGCCAGCGTCGGCGCAGGCAAGATACGCATCGGCGGCATGATTTTGCAGGTGGACAACGTGAACCGTATGCTTGACCGGGTCGCGCTCTATCTTTCGTGAGGTAAAAAGCTATGAGAAAAACCTATGAATATCCGAAAAGCCGGGCCGCCTTTGAGCGGGCCTGCAAGGTCATCCCCTCCGGCATCTACGGCCACCAGGGGCCGGCGGAGGGCTGCTACGTCCCCATCGAGGCGTACCCCCTGTATTCCTCCAAGGCCCAGGGTACTTATCTCTGGGATCTGGACGGGAACCGCTTCATCGACTATATGTGCGCCTACGGGCCGAACGTGCTGGGCTACAACGACCCAGAGGTAGACGAGGCCGCCGCCCGGCAGCGGGCCATCTCTGACTGCACCACCCTGCCGAACCCCATCATGATCGACTTTGCCGACCTTCTGGTGGAGACCGTGGCCTGCGCAGACTGGGCATTCTTCGCCAAAAACGGCAACGATGTTACCACCGGGGCCATCATGGCCGCCCGCGCCCACACCCATCGGAAGAAAATTGTATTCTTCAAGGGCTACTACCACGGGGTTTCCCCCTGGACGCAGAAGGTGGACTATCCCGGCGTCCTGGAGGAGGACGTGGCCAACAGCCTCTACGTTCCCTGGAACGACTATGACGCCCTGGCGCAGGTGTTTGAGGACAACAAGAACCAAATTGCCGCCATCATCGCCCAGCCCTATATGCACGGCAACTTTATGGACAACGAGCTTCCTGCCGAGGGCTTCTGGCAGAAGGTGCGCAAGCTGTGCGACGACACCGGCACAGTGCTGATTATCGACGACGTCCGGGCGGGCTTCCGTATGGACATCGCCGGTTCCGACCACTATTTTGGCTTCCAGGCGGACATGATCTGCTTCTGTAAGGCCCTGGCAAACGGCTATAACGTCTCCGCCCTGTGCGGCAAGGAGTTTATGAAAAACGCCGTCAGCAGCCTGACCTTCACCGGCAGCTACTGGATGAGCGCCGTCCCCTTCGCGGCGGGCATCGCCTGCATCCAGAAAATGAAGCGGCTCAACTGCCCCCAGCTTCTCATCGACCAGGGCCAGAAGCTGAAGGACGGCCTGATCGCCGCCGCCAGGAAGTATGACTTCGACCTCCACGTCAGCGGCATCCCCTCCCTGTTCTATCTCCGTCTGGCGGACGACCCCACCTTCGTCCTGCATCAGGAGTGGATTGCCGAGTGCGTCAAGCGGGGCGTGTTCTTCACCTGCCATCACAACCACTTCATAAACGCCGCCCTCACCGACGCCGACATCGCGGAAACCATAGAGATCGCGGATGAGGCGTTCATGGTGGTTCGGGACAGGCACCAATAATGATTCATCAGAGATAAAACGATCTATGCTCTCCGCGCCAATGGCGCGGAGAGCATAGCTATTTTTTTAGTTCTATTAAAAATCAGACGTCAAGCGGCGTTCCGTCCTGGCGTAACAGGGGGAGAGGGGCCAGGACGGTGATGTCCTGCCGATTCATGGCGTCTCCCTCCGCCAGAATGGCCATTTTGGCCACAATATTGCCGCCGGCCCGGTTCACAAGCTCCTCCACCGCCCGCAGGCTCTCCCCGGTGGAGATTACGTCGTCCAGGATGACGATGCGCTTGCCCGCCATAGCCTGGGCGTCCTTCTCGTCGATGACCAGGGTCTGCTCCCCGGCGGTGGTGATGGACTGCACTGTCACCTGGAACACACCGGACATATAGGCCTTGGCCTGCTTCCGGGCCAGAAGATAGGGAATCCCGCTCTGGCGGCTCATCTCATAAGCCAGGGGAATGGCCTTGGCCTCCGGGGCAATGATATAGTCGCAGGCAGGCATCCGCTTCAAAAGCTCCGCCGCGCAATGCTCCGTCAGCTCCACGTCCCCAAAGATGACGAAGGCCCCAATGGAAAGTGTGTCGTTCAGCGGCAAAACCGGCAGCTCCCGCTCCATGCCGCAGATGTCAATGGTATAGGTCATGGTGTTATTCCTCCATAAGAACCGGCAGGCCGGTTAAATATCTTCGCAGCATATCATAGGCGTTGTTGGCGGCCAGGAGGCGGACACGGTCTCGGCCTGCGCCCAGGTGAAGCTCGCGCACCCAGACCTGGTCGGCTGTGGCGAGGCCCACAAACACCGTTCCCACGGGGTTCACTCCGTCCCCGTCCGGCCCGGCGAGGCCCGTGGCGGAGACGGCCAGGTCGGATCCTGTGGCGGCCCGCACGCCTTTGGCCATGGCCTCCGCCGTCTCATAGGAGACGGCCCCGTGAGCTGCGATCAGATTCGGGTCGATGTGGAGCATGACTGCCTTACATTCGTCGCAATAGGTGACGGCTCCGCCCCGGAACACGGCAGAGGCCCCCGGCAGGGCAGTGAATTTCGCCCCAATCAGGCCCCCGGTCAGGCTTTCCGCCGCCGAAAGGGTCAGCCCCTTCTCTGTCATCAGGGACAGCACCAGGGCCTCCAGGCTCTCCACGTCCACCCCGTAGACCACCTGGCCAAGCTCCGCTTTGACCGCCTCGATGACTGGCTGGCACATGGCCTCCGCCTCCTCATGGCTGAGGGCCTTGGCCGTGACCCGGAGCATCACATCCCCCTGCTTTGCGTAGGTAGCCAGGGTGGGGTTTTGCATTTTCTCCATTTTATCCCGGAGGCGGGCCTCCACCGCGCTCTCTCCCATGCCGAACACCCGAATCTGGTGGGAGACAATGGTCTCCTCCGACAGAGTCTTTAAATAAGGTACGGCGCAGTGGCGGAACATGGGCAGGCACTCACTGGGTGGGCCGGGGAGCATGACGACCCGCACCCCGTCCTTCTCAAAGGCGCAGCCAGGGGCAGTGCCCCAGTCGTTATGGAACACAGTGCAGCCCTCCGGCAGGTAGGCCTGCTGGAGGTTATTTTCCGTAAAGGGCCGATCGTGGGTGGAAAACCAGCATTTCAGCCCCGCCACCTCCTCCTGGTGCAGCACTAGGGGCAGGCCGAAGGATTCCGCCAGGACGGTCTTGGTCAAATCGTCATAGGTGGGTCCAAGACCCCCAGTGGTGATGATCAGGTCGGCCCGGCTCCGGGCGATAGCTACGCTCTCCGCCAGGCGTCCAGGGTTATCCCCCACCACGGAGTGCCAAAACACGTTGATGCCGAGACCGGCCAGCATGTCGGACAGGGAGGCCGCGTCGGTGTTAATGGTGTTCCCCAGAAGAAGCTCCGTGCCTACGGACAGTATTTCGCAGTTCATATCTGTCACTCCTTTCCGGGAACCAGCTTTACCTGTTCCCGCCCGGCCAAGGCCTCCGCCACCAGGGTGTCCACATCCAGAGGGGCTTCCGCCTCCAGCACCTTGTCAAGCCTTGGGTGGGTGCAGGGGTGGCGGGGGGTGAACACCTGACCCAGGCTCTCCCCGGTGATCAGCGCACCGCAGTGGTTATCCACGGCGATGGCGTTGGAAATGCGCATCATCATGCGGCGCATGATGATGGTGAAGTAGTCCTCCGGGCATTTGGCCCGGATCTCCTCCTGGATATGGGTGAAGGGGACGATCTCCACCGTCAGCCGCCCGCACCAGCCGGTGAGTATTTTGGCCAGATCCAGCACCTTCTCCTTGGCAAGCTCCGAGGTATAGGGGAAGGAGAAGAAATGCACCGGGATAATGTGCATACCCCGCTTGGCCATCATATAGGTGGACACGGGGCTGTCTATCCCCCCGGACAGCATACTGACGGCGCTGCCGGAGGATCCGACGGGCAGACCGCCCGCCCCCTGCACCGGGGCGCCGTGGATATAGGCGGCCCTGTCCCGCACCTCCAGGTGAACGGTCAGCTCTGGGTGGTGCATATCCGCCGTCAGGTTGGGGAAGGCGTCATCCAGCTCCCCGCCCACATACTGGCTCAGCTCCACGCTGGTCATGGGAAAGCCCTTGTCCCCCCGGCGGGATTCCACCTTGAAGGTCTTGGCCTGGGAGAGCTGGTCATAAAGGTATTCCTTCGCCCGCTCCGCAATCAGGGCCGGATCCTTGGGGCAAGCCATGGCCCTGGTCAGGGTCATAATGCCGAAGACCTTTTTCATGGACTCAAAGGCCCCGTCGATGTCGCAGTCCGGCTCCTGCGGCTCCACATATACAATGCTCTGCCGGGCCGTCACGGTGAATTTTCCATAGGGCTTTAAGCGGCGGCGGATGTTCCCCGTCAGCCGCTGCTCAAAAACGTGCTTATTCAGCCCCTTCAGGACAACCTCGCCCTCCTTGAGAAGGATCATATCCAGGGTGTCCGGGGCCTGCTGTGTCGTCATGGCGTCGTTCTCACTTTTTCATACATAGAATATACAGGCATTATAGCACAATTTTCCCCGTTTGCCTACGGGGATATATACGCCCCCGGCGGGAATCTGCCCCGCCGGGGGCTGACG
>JAJBVW010000096.1 GCA_020866945.1 Oscillospiraceae bacterium | reverse complement strand
CCAACCGGGACACTTGGAAGAATTCGTGCCGGGAAAGAAATTTAATAGATAAAATCTATTATAATATATATTATTATAAATTATTATTTCCCCGATTGGTCATTGGAGGCTCCTCCAGTGACCAAACCCTTGCGCCCCAACGGTTTGCTGGTCACTGGAGGTTTTTTTATTTGGCAGGGGGTCTCACTGGTCGAACCCTCCAATGAAGGGATTTTCCACGTTATCATCCATAGAAAGCTGGGTAAAAAAGGTTTTGTTGTTGTTAAACGCGCTGCCAGTCTGATGAGATGAAATTTGTTTTTGGGCTTTCAGCGCCGCTTTCGCGGTTTTAATGGCGTTGTTGGAATATCCCGCCAGGTTCAAAGCCCTGTCCAGCTCCGCCGTGGGCATTTTGCCGTCATGCACTCCCAGCGTGTCCAAAATGAACCGCTGACAATCCTCCCGCTTGGGTGCGGTGCGGGTACTCCCCATCCCCCAGCTGGTCTCCTTCACAAACTCCATATCATGCTTCGGGCTTCGGCCGACCAGCTCTACGAGGCCGGAATCGTCTATCTTATACAATATGCTGTCCGGCTTTTTGGAATAGTTGGTCTTCTCCACAGAGAGATAGCGCACGGCCCGGTCTTTGGTGTAGCCGCTCATCCAGACCATGCGGGGGGCGTCCCAGAGGTCGGCGCTGTCGGCGATGCGGTCGCGGCCGTAGGCTTGTACTCTTTTATTGGTATGGCATACCAATATAATGGCAATCCCCAGCCGCTCGCCCAGGCGGTTCAGGGGGTCGAGGCAGGCGCGGATGTCGTTTCGGGCGGCCATCGTCACGCCCTTGGGCATATAGCTCTGGATGGGGTCGAAGACGAAAAGCCGGGGGCGGATGGCGGCTATCGTGTCCTCCAGCTCCGGGCTGTTGAACTTGAAGCGGCCCATGGTGCCCTCCTCCTCCGCCTGGGCCTGCTGGATGGTTTTGATGTTTTTCATATTCGCCCCGTAGAGGCCGAACTTCGCTTTCAGCGTGCCCGCGACGCTGTCCTCTGCGCTGCTGAACGCAACCACCATAGGCTCTCTATGCACCGTCGGGCTGTCCAGCATACAGGGCCGTCCGGCGCTGAGGGCGGAGAGAATCTCCATCCATATGCGCGTTTTGCCGACCCCGCCCTCGGCGGCCAGCAGGACTAGCCCCGCCGACGGCAGCCAGTCCGGGATGAGAAATTCCAGCTTTTTCTCCTCGATAGACGCCAAATCCGTGATGGGAAGGCTCCGGCTTTTGGGCTTCGGCCGCTGCCACTCCGGGGCCTCGGAAAGACTGACCATCAGGGCCTGGAGCCGTTCCGGCAGGTCGCCGGAGGCGAGATAGTCCGACACGTCCCCATGCTCCGGCAGTTCCGGCCACAGGGCCGTCAGGTCGATGACCTTCACCGATTCCGCCCGGCCGGAAAGCTCCGAGGCCAGCATTTGCGCGTATTCCCGGCCCGGCTTGTCGTTATCCGGCAGAATGCAACAAATCTTCCCGGTCAGGGCGTCGGCGTATTCCGGCCGCCATTTGCTTTTTGCACCGTCCGGCAGCGATACCCCGCACAGCCCGAGGTCGGAGAGGGTGTCCACATCCTTTTCCCCCTCCACCAGCAGGGCCAGCCCCTCCTGGGCCAGCTCCGTCCGGCAGTACAGCATGGCCTCCGAACCCCGGCCCCTGGCCCAGCGTCCATTTTCCAAATGCTGCCAGTAGAAGAACTTTCCCCCGTCGGCCTCGCGAATCTTGACCTTTTTCACCGTGCCGCCGGGATAGAGATACTCCGCCTCCACCCATTTATCCGGCTGTTTCGGCGGGGCCGACGGCTCCTCCTCCGGGAACAGGTCGGCGGTTTTCAGTCCGAGGGCCTCCATCACCGCCGTGGCGGAGCAGCCCGCATGGCACCGCACCAGCAGCCGCCCGTCCTTCCCCTCTCCGACGGAAAGGCTCTGGTGCTGGTCGTCGTGAGCAGGACATTTCGCAACATATTGTCCCCCGCTTCCCCGGACGCCATCCAAATGTTTCAGAAATTCGTGTAGATTCATTTTCAATCCTCCGTTGCGTTTTTAAATTTCTGAACATATTAATAGCCCTATAATTTCGAAAAGTCAAGCCCTTCCGGGTCGATTGTTGCAAACTTTATAGCAATCCACAATCAGACGCCGTTATTTTTGTGCAATATTCAACCAAAAATCTACTTGACACGAGCATTTTGCGATATTGCAATCTCCCTCGAACTTTGTCGAAGATTGTCGAATCCTGTTGCAACCTGTCGGCGTTTGTCGAATCATGTCGATGCGTGTCACTGTCTGTCGTAATTTGTCGAACCAAGTCGCAGGCCGTCGATGAATGTCGAATCCTGTAAAACCCTGTCAAAAGCTGACGACGCCCAGGCAGCTCAGCACCAGCTTTATCCCCAGCAGGCACAGCACCAGTCCCCCGCCCAGGCGGGCGGCGCGGCGGTAGGCAGCTCCGAAATGGCTGCCGAACGCGGCCCCAATCAGGGACAGGGAACCCATGTCCGCCGCCACCAGCGCCCCGGCCTGCCCTGCGGGCACCTCCAAAAACGCGAAGGCCACCCCGACGGTCAGGGCGTCCACGCTGGTCGCCATCGCCAGCGCCGCCATGGAGAGGGCCGCGCCCTGGGCGCTTTGCGGTTCCTCCGCTCCCGCCTGGCGCATCATGTTCAGCCCCATGCCGGTCAGCAGCGCCGCCGCCAACCAGGGGTATATATGGGCGATTCCCTCCGGGCAGCCCGCCCCCAGGGCATACCCCGCCAGCAGCATGAGCACATGAAAGCCGCTGATAAGCCCGGCCACCGGCCCGATTTTCCGCCCGGCGGCGACGCCCATACACACCGACGCGGCGAAGCCGTCCATGGACAGGCCCAGCACCAGCAAAAGCTGCTCTATAAAATGCAAAAGCATATCCTCCCAACGGGCGCAGCGTGCGCCTATTGCAGGATATGCCTCCGGCGAAAAATGGGTGCAAAAAAAGGGACAGAGCCGCATGAAGCAACTCTGCCCCTGGGAAGGGGCAAAGCCGCATGAAGCAGCTCCGCCCCTGGGGGGGTGAGATTATTATTTGGGATTATTCGTTGTCGTCGTCGATGTCACTGACGTCGTAATCCTCTTCGATGCCGTCATCCTCCGGCTGTGCGGGACGGGTGTACCGCTCCGCCCGGGCCTGCTCCGCCTCATTCTGCTTTTTGTTCTTCATCACGATGATGATAACAACCGCCAGGGCGACCACAAGGACGATAAGTATCACCACATACAGGGCGATGTTGGTGGTGTCGCCGGTGCTCGGGGAGCCGCTCCCGCTGGTAGCCGGCGCTTCGGAGGCGGTGGCCTCCGCCGTGGCCGTGGCCGTGGTCGTCGCCGTGGTAGCGGCGTCGGTCAGCTTGAGATAAATCTCCTGCGTGGTGCCGTCCGTGAAGGTCACAAGCAGCATATAGGTTCCGTCGGCCCAGAACGCCGTGCCGTCGTCATTGTTCACCATGCTGGCGCTGAAGGTGATGGATGTGCCGGAGAGCGTGTAATCCTCGTCCAGCGTAGCCTCGCGATAGAAGGTGCTGCCGCTGTAAATGTCAATCTTGGAGACGGACTTGCCGAGGTCGATGGTCAGGCTGTCGCCAGTGCCGCGGCTCCAGGTGTAAGTGTAGGACGGCTCAGCAGTGGGAGTCGGGGACGCTGTAGCCGTGGGCGTCGGGGAAGGAGTTGCCGTGGCCTCCGTCGCCGAAGAAACGGTCAGGGTGACGGTGGCTGTGCCGCCCTCGCCGTCCGTCAGGACGATGGTGTGGTCGCCGGCCGTCAGGGCGTTGAGCACGGTGGCGTCAATCGTAACGGTCACATCGGCGTCATAGTCGTAGCCCGCGCTGCCTTCCTCGACGGCGGTGCCGTCAATCGTTACACTCTCCAGAGAAGCAACCGCAGCGCCCAGGGTGATAGTCAGGCTTTCGTCGGTTCCATCCAGCGTCCATGCAGCCGTATCGCTCGTCACAGAGATGGTCGTAACGGCCACAGCGCTGAGGGTAATGGTCGCGGAGCTGTCCGTCCCGGCGCTCAGGGTGATGGTATACTCGCCGGCCTCCAGGGTGTTCAGATAGCTTGCGTAAATCGTCAGAGTCAGGGTGCTTTCATCGTAATCATAATCCGTGCCGGCGGTCAGCGTTGTCCCGTCCACAGTGACGGACTCCAGGGTGGAACCCTCCGCAAGCGTCACGGTCAGGTCGGCAGTGCCGCCCAAATCCCAGCTCTCGGATTCGCTGTCCGTGGCGATAGTGGCGGACGATGTGTCGTCCTCGTCGCCGGTGGTGTTGTCAGTGTCGTCCGTGGTGGAGGTCTTTGTCACCGTCAGGGTCAGGGTGACGGTGGTGGTGTCATCCTCGCTGGCCAGCATAATGCCGCTGTCATCGGCTACGGCGCTGAGAACTATCTCATAGGTGCCGGCCTCCAGGCTGCTCAGCCAGTCGCTGTCAAATGTGACGGTCTGGGTATCGGCGTCATAGGTGTAATCCGTTCCCTCGGTCAGGGCAACTCCATCCACGGTGACGGATTCCAGAGAGGAATCCTCGCCCAGGGCAACCGTCAGCTCCTCGGAGGAATCGGCATCCCAGGAAAGCTCCTGCTCCGCCTCGTCCGCCAGGGTGATGGTGGCGGTTTCTTCCTCGGTTGTATCTGTGGTGGTATCGTCGGCTGCTTCCTCGTCCTCGTCGGCTGTTTCCTCGTCGTCGGCTGCTGCTGTGTCGGTATCGGCGTCGCCGGTTTCATCCTCCGCCGCCGCATACTCCGGCACGATGGTCAGGGTCACATCATCAGAAATCAGCTCATGAATTTCATCCGCGAACAGGGAGTCGAGCCACTCGGCGGCAAGGGTAATCGTCATGCCGTCGTTTGTCAGGACATAGTCCTCTCCCTCCGTCAGGGTCTGCAAAAGGTCTTCGCCAATATACAGATACAGGGCTTCCACCGCCGCTTCGCAGGTCACAGAAGGCTCTTCCTCGCTGCCCTCCGTCCAGGTGATAGAGTCATAGCCCTCAATCATCAGGGTGATGGTGTTGACCTCTTCTGCGGCATCAGTGGTTTCTTCCTCGCCCTCGCTGGTTTCCTCAACAACAGCGGCAGTATTCAGGTTTTCCAGGCTTATCACACCGTCCGCAATGGAGACCACGGCCACACTGTCCGCCGTGGAACCGGCATTGACCACCAGGGTCTCCCCTATCATATAGCCGCTGGACGCAAGCTCAGCGAGGTCGTCCTCATCCACGACCGTCCAGAACATATCCACATCCTCGGCCGCTTCCACCGCTTCCGCAGCGCTCCAGGGGCCGATGGCGACGACATAGCCCTCAGCATCCGCAAAGGACGCAAGGGTGGTCTCGTCGTCCTCGCCGCCAACGGCTACGAAGTACACGGCGGCATAGCCCTCCTCGTCCGCGTAGTCGCCGCCCACGGGCAGGCCTATCTCAACCCAGGTAGTACCCTGATTGTCGTAATCATACGTGCCGCCGTCAGGGTAAATGCCGGTGAAGTAGTTATCCAGCGAATAAGGATCCGCCCAGGCAAGCTCATAGCCCGCGACATACATACTGTAGGCATCGCTGCCGGCGTCTACGCTCACAAGCATCGCGTCGCCGCGCTCCTCGATATAGGCGGTTCGCACGTCCGCAATGTCGCTGTAGTCATCATCCTCTACGCCTGCGGCGCTGGTGACCAGAAATGTAAATTCATATTCCGCATCCGCCGAAGCGGTCACGCCCAGGCAGCTAAACAGGCCGACCATTAAGGTCAGCACCATCAGCAAGCTAATCAGTTTCTTCATGAGCCTGTACCTCCTGAACTCCAAAGTGTTCCTTTTTTGTTAATACTTGTCACTTTTGTTATTTATGGCTTCGCTCACTATTGATTATAAAGCCCCGGCAAAGGAAAGTCAATGGGCGATTTCTCTGATTTTCAAAAAAAGTTACAAATTTTAACTTTTTTTACCAGCTCACACCGCCCTGCGCTCCATTCCCCCCTGAAAATACCGCCAGCATTGTCCCATCAATGTCTTCCGCTGTTTCATCATACTGCCCGGACAGTCTGCCTGACACAGGGACAGCGCCGGGCCTTTAAAATTACGTCTACGACATTATGTATACTCTTTGTAATTTTCTGACATTTTCGTAAACTTTCCAACAATTCCCATACTTTCAATGCCTTGCGGCTCCTCAGCACAGGCGGTCGGGCCAGTCCTCTCCCCCGGCAAATGCCAGGAGACTCTCTATGCCGCTGCGGGCCATGCTCTCCACCGCCTCCCTGGTGGAAAACGCCATGTGCTGCGTCATGACGACGTTTGGAAACTGGCGCAGCTAGGCCATATCCCGGTGTTTCAGTATGGAGGTCTTCAACTCCCGGTGATTTATCGCGTTTTCGTTTTCTAATACTT
>JAJBVW010000101.1 GCA_020866945.1 Oscillospiraceae bacterium | reverse complement strand
ATACCAAGGAGGCCCTGGAGGACATCACCGGCATTGCCAAGGTCAGCGCCTATCTGGAGGTGGCCGAGGGCTTCGTCACTGTGCGGAATGTCATGAGCGCCGTGTCTCTGGTGCTTATTGTGGTGCTGTTGGTGGTGTGCGTGTTCATCATGTCGAATACCGTGAAGCTCGCTACCTATAGCCGACGGGACGAGATTGCCATTATGAAAATGGTGGGCGCGTCCAACTGGTTTATCCGTTTCCCCTTTGTGGTGGAGGGCCTTGTGTTGGGCCTCTTGGGTGGATTTTTGGCCTATTTTCTGGAATGGGGTATATATGACGTGGTGGCCAACCGCATTATGTCCGGTCTGATGGGAAGCCTTCTGTCGGTCGTTTCCTTCAGCGCGGTGGGCGTCTATGTGCTGGTGATCTATCTCGCAGTGGGCCTGGTCGTGGGCGTGTTCGGCAGTTCTGTGGCCATCCGCAATTATCTGCAGGTGTAAGAAGATTGCCATTTCAGGCAAAGTATGTTATCATATTAAGAACGCGCTGCGGAGGACAGGCTCCCCGCAGCGCACATAAAAGGGAAGTCAACACACCTGAACCGGCAGCAGCCGGATGCGGGGCGGCGCTTTTCTCCGGGCCGCCATCCGCGAATCTAAGGAGGTTTTCGTGAAGAAACGCAGAACATTCATTTCCGTCGTCTGCATCATTTTGGTTATCCTGATGATTCTGTCTCTGACAGTGGCAGTCATCAGCTCTTCCGCCGCCGCGGCCAGCAGCAGCTCCATTCAAGCGGAGATAGATGACCTGGAGGATCAGAAAAGCGATATTCAGGATCGTATGGATGAAATTCAGGCGGAGATAGACAGTCTTGACTATGAAAAGGCGACTGTCCTGGAAAAGAAGGAGATTCTGGACCAGAAAAACGAGCTGGCTCAGCAGGAACTGGATGTTATCCAGGAACAGATTGACATCATTGACGGCCTTATTACCAATATGCAGGAGGATTTGGCCGAAGCCCAGGCAGAGGAGGAATACCAGCGGGAGCGCTGGCTGACCCGCCTCCGCGCCATGGAGGAAGGCTCCAGCCTCAGCTACATGGAGGTTCTTTTTAATGCCACCAGCTTTTCCGACCTGCTGACAAGGCTTGACCTGGTCAACGAGGTCATGGAATATGACGAGGATTTGGAAGCGGACTATATCGCCGCCCGCGAGGCGGTAGAGGTCTTGGAGGCCGAGGCGGAGGAGATGTACGCCGAGAACGAGGCCAACAAGGCCGAGCTTGAGGAGAAAAAGGCCCAGCTTGAGGCGGATATTGAGGCTGCCTGCGAGCTGATTGCCGAGATGGAGGCCGACATCGAGAGCTATAATGCCTCCCTGGCCGAGGAACAGGCCACCATGGATGAGATTGAAAGCCTCATCGTGGAGAAAGAGGAGGAGTTGGAAGAGGCACGGGCCGCTGAGGAAGCGGCAGCCGCAGCAGCCGCAGCAGCCGCCGCAGCCGCAGCGGCGCAGACAACCACGACGACCACTACCACGACCACAGCTACATCGACTTCTGCCACTGTTACCACCGGTTCCAGCAGCGGCTGGCTCTGGCCCAGCTATACCACCACGATAACCTCCTATTATGGCTATCGCTATCTAGAGCTTTACGGCTACACCAAATTCCACGCCGGTGTGGACATCGGCGCGTCCTATGGCAGCGCCATCTATGCCTCCGCCAGTGGCACGGTCATTCTGGCCAGCTATAACGGCGGCTATGGCAACTGCGTGATGATAAACCATGGCAATGGATATACTACCCTTTATGGTCATATGTCCTCCATTGCGGTTTCCAGCGGCCAGACGGTCAGTCAGGGGCAGGTCATCGGTTATGTGGGTTCCACTGGCAACAGCACTGGGCCTCACCTGCATTTCGAGATACGCATCAGTTCCTCCGGTTCTACCGTAGACCCGCTGAGCTTCTCGTATTATTAATTACCGGTCGGCAGTGGGGAGGTTGTACCGCGCCGGTATTTGACCATTGAATTGCCTTGCATACACTGGCAAGGACGGCTTTGTTTGCCGTCCTTGCTTTTGTGGTGACGGCCGTTATGGGAGAAATACCTTTGAAAAAACCATTGAAAAATAACCGGGCCTTTGTGGGCCTTCTCTGTTTTCTGGCTGGCCTTCTCGTGGCCTTTGGCGCAATTTTCCTGGGCTTCGGCGGCTGGGATGGCTTTCGGGCCTCCGCAAAATATGCCTCTGTGATACGGGTCATAGAAACCAATTATGTGGCGGATTATGACGTCGATGAGCTGACGGACGCGGCCCTGGCCGCCGTCATAGACGCTCTGGACGACGATTGGAGCTATTATATGGACGCGGATACCTACGCCGCCTACCAGGATTATTCCGCCAACCAGTACCAGGGCATTGGCGTGACCATATCCCAGGATGAGGAAACGGGCGGCTTCCTTATTGTGACTGTCACGAAGGACGGCCCTGCCCAAAGCGCCGGCTTGGAGCCAGGTGACATTATCCTGGCCGTGGATGGAGAGAATGTGACGTACGGTACCACAGAGGATGTCCGTGCGCTGATTCAGGCGGACTATGGAGACTATGCGGTTCTGACCATTCAGGACGGGGAGGACGGCTCAATTTATGACGTCTCTGTCTCCTGTGAGGTCATTTATACAAGCCCGGTCACAGCGGAGCTGCTGGACGGGAACGTGGGATATATTATCATCACGAACTTTCGGGAAGGGGCAGGCTCCCAGGCTATCGAGGCCGTGGAGGAGCTGATTGCCCAGGGGGCTGAAAGCCTCATCTTCGACGTGCGCTCAAATCCCGGCGGCCAGGTTTCGGAAATGGTGGAGCTGCTGGATTATCTGCTCCCGGAGGGGGATTTGTTCATCCGCGCCGACAAGAACGGCAGGGAGAACGTGGAGACCTCGGATGCGGACTGCATCGAGCTTCCCATGGCAGTTATCGTCAATGCGGACAGCTACAGCGCCGCGGAGTTCTTTGCCGCCGCCCTGCGGGATTATGACTGGGCTACCATCGTTGGAGAGGCGACCACCGGCAAGGGCCGCAGTCAGGTGACAATCGCCCTGGCGGACGGCAGCGCGGTGCATATCTCAAAATATACCTACCTGACGCCCAGCCGAATCGATCTGTATGAGGCGGGTGGTTTGATCCCGGATGTGGAGATAGATTTGACGGAGGAGGAGCTGCTCCTCTATCAGACGGGCTGGTTGGAGCCGGAGGACGACCCCCAGGTGCAGGCGGCAATCGACGCGCTTAGCGCTTGACAGGGCGATTTTAGAAACCTATAATATTTACAACTGAAAATAATGGAGGCATAGGCATGGCTGAGGCAAAATACAAGATGAGCCGGGAACGGTACGAGGAGATTCAGCGTGAACTGGATTATCTTCAGACCGTCCGGGAAAAAGAGGTCTCTGAACTTATCAAAGAGGCTCGCAGCTACGGCGACCTGTCCGAGAACAGCGAGTATGACGAGGCCAAAACGGAGCAGGGCAAGCTGTATTCCAAAATCGCGGAGTATAAAAACCTGCTCGAAAACGCGGAGATTGTGGAAAAGACCTCCCGCGCCGGCGTCATCGGCATCGGCAGTAAGGTGCTGGTTCTGGATGTGGAGATGGGCGAGGAGGCGGAATACCAAATCGTAGGCAGCCAGGAGGCAAACCCCATGACCGGGCGCATCTCTGATGATTCCCCCTTTGGCCGGGGTCTTATCGGCCACAAGATTGGGGAGACCGTCATGATTGAGGCCCCTGCCGGGGAACTGCAATTTGAGATTTTGAACGTATCCTATTAATTTGATTTTCATGCCGGGAACGGCCTCTATGAGCCGCCCCGACGAATACATATTCTGTTGATTTTGAGGTGAAGCATATGTTTCAATATGCACCGGGCTACCGGGACGAGCCGGAGGGCCTTTCCGATGAAATGCGGGTGCGCCGGGAGAAGCTGTTCAAGCTCCAGGATGCCGGACGCGACCCTTACCAGATAACCAAGTTTACCCGCACCCACTATTCCGCCCAGGTAAAGGATAATTATGACAGCCTGGAGAATCAGACCGTCTGTGTGGCTGGCCGCGTTATGGCAAAGCGTGTGCAGGGCAAGGCCGGGTTCATGGATATTCAGGACGACCGTGGCCGTTTGCAGCTGTATGTCAGCATTAACGAGCTTGGCGCGGAGGGCCTTGCGGAGCTGAAAACCTGGGACGTTGGAGATATTATCGGCGCGGAGGGCTTTGTTTTCAAGACCCGTACAGAGACCATTTCTGTCCATGTACAGAGCATCCAGCTTCTGTCCAAGAGCCTTCGCCCCTTGCCGGAGAAGTTTCACGGCCTGACCGATACCGACCAGCGTTACCGCCGCCGGTATGTTGACCTTATTATGAACCCGGAGAGCCGCCGGGTCTTTGAGTTGCGTACAAAATTTATCCGCCATGTCCGCCGGTATCTGGACGACCGGGGCTATCTGGAGGTGGAGACCCCTGTGCTTGGCACTATCCAGGGCGGCGCCACGGCCCGGCCGTTCATCACGCATCATAACACCCTGGACATTGATATGTATATGCGCATCGCCACGGAGCTGAATTTGAAGCGGCTCATCGTGGGCGGCATGGAGCGGGTCTATGAGATAGGCCGCATCTTCCGCAACGAGGGTATGGACACCAAGCATAATCCGGAATTCACCACTGTTGAGCTGTATGAGAGCTATGCAAATTATGAGACCATGATGGACTACGCGGAGGGAATATTGTCCTCCGCTGCCATGGAGCTGCGTGGTACCTACGAGCTGGAATGGGGCGGCAATACCATCAATATGACCCCCGGCTGGCGGCGTCTGACCATGGTCGAGGCCGTGCGGGAGTACGTGGGCGTGGACTTCGATGCCCTGTCCAGTGATGAGGAGGCTGTGGCCGCCGCTGTGGCTGCCGACGTGGACATGGAAAAGGTGGACAAGACCTGGGGCCATGCCTTGTATGAGTGCTTCGACCAGAAGGTAGAGGAGAAGCTGATTCAGCCTACTTTTATCACCATGTATCCGGTGGAGGTGTCTCCGCTGGCTAAGCGCAGCCCTGTGGACAGCCGCATGACGGAGCGGTTTGAGGTGTTCATCGGCGCCAGCGAAATGGGTAACGCCTTTTCTGAGCTGAACGACCCCCTGGATCAGCGCCTGCGCTTCCAGGAGCAGATGGAACTGAAAGCCCGCGGCGACGAAGAAGCCAGCGATATGGACGTAGACTTCTGTGAAGCCCTTGAATACGGCATGACCCCCACCGGCGGCATGGGCCTCGGCATAGACCGTGCCGTCATGCTCCTGGCCGGAGTAGACGCCGTGCGGGACGTGATTTTGTTCCCGACGATGAAGCCGGTATCGGATTAATATGTTTTGAAAAAAGGCTCCTGCATAGCAGGAGCCTTGCGGTATATATCAATCTCGGAGGTGGTCATAATGATTTACAGGCCCCTGTATGTAGATAAAATCATGGTATATGTGGATACTCCATTCGTCAAAATCCTTACCGGTGTTCGCCGCTGCGGAAAGTCCACAATTCTAAAAATGATTATCCAGAAGCTCCAGGAGGAAAGAGGAATCCCTGCCCAGCGCATCGTATCCTATCGCTTTGATTCCATGGAATACGAAGATCTGACAGCAAAGCAGATGTTCACAATGCTGAAAAGCAAAATCCAGCCGGATGGCAAAACCTATCTGTTTCTTGATGAGGTGCAGGAGGTGACGGGCTGGGAAAAGGTAGTGAACTCTCTCGCCTCGGACTACGATGTGGACATTTATGTGACAGGCCCCAATTCCCGGATGATGTCCTCGGAGATTTCCACCTATCTCACCGGGCGCTATGTGTCCTTCCGCATTTACACCCTTTCCTTCGCCGAATACCTCACTTTCAAAGCGCAGTACGGCACGGTGGGGGATGCAAAAACGGAGCTTGCCAATTATGTCCGCCTGGGCGGTTTTCCGGCGACCCATTTGCGGGCGTATTCGGCGGACGAAGTATACACCATCGTCCGGGATATATACAATTCCACGATTTTCTCGGATATTGTGAAACGGAATCAGGTTCGCAAAATCGACCAGCTGGAACGGGTCGTAAAATACATCTTCAACAACCTTGGGAACACCTTTTCGGCAAAATCCATCTCGGATTACTTGAAATCCGAGAACCGAAAGCTGGACAATGAAACGGGGTACAGCTACCTGGAAAAGCTGGAGAAAGCCTATCTGCTTCACCGCTGCTCCCGCTATGATTTGCAGGGCAAGGAGATTTTGAAAACGCAAGAGAAGTTTTACCTTGCGGATGTGTCACTTCGGTATAGCGTCCTCGGCTATTCGGAGGACAGCGCCGCCGCAAGTCTTGAGAACATTGTTTATCTTGAGTTATGCCGCAGAGGATATACGGTGTATATCGGCAAGCTGGGTGACTGCGAGATCGACTTTGTAGCGGAACGGCAAAACGAAAAGCTATACGTACAGG
>JAJBVW010000064.1 GCA_020866945.1 Oscillospiraceae bacterium | reverse complement strand
CATTATACAGGTAAATCCACGTTTCTACAAATCGGAGGTCATTACATGTTGTCTAGACTCATCATGTGATTTCTTACTCTTCCGTCTTCTTCCGGGCGCTCACAAAGCAATAGCCTGCGCCGAGAAGCAGAACCACGATGGCGGCCGTCCATCCGGCTGTGTTATAGCCGGTCTGGGGGGATGTAGCAGATCCAGTGCCGCTGCCAGTGCCGGTGCCGGAACTCGTTCCGCCGCTGGTAGAACCGCCGCTGGAAATTTCCTTCAGCACAAAGGCAATCGCGCAAAGATGCTCGAAGGTAGCGGTAACGGTAGAGCCATCAGTGGTGAACTCCGCCTCATCCCATTGGCCGGTTGTGTGATTCCAGTACAGAACCCCGATCACCTCATGGGTCGCGTCATCCCGCAGGAATGTCACCGTAACAGGCGTTTCTGAGGTGACAATGGTATCAACAACCTCCTGCTCCACAAGAGAGCCGTCGCTTTCATAGTGCAGACTCACATCCCCGACCTCAACTGCAATCGCATCGTCATAAGTCGTGTTTACTGTGTCAAGCAGCGTGGTCTTCTGCTCATCCGTCAGGTCCGCCTCTGTGATCTCGGTAACCTTCATTTCAATGTCTTCCCCGTTGACGTCCTCAACAAGGCTTGTAACGTCAGTAATCTGAACATCGCCATCCTGTGCATAGGTGATGCTGGAAACAGCGCTGTCCGCCAATGCGGGAACCGCCAACGCAAGGAGCAGGGCGAGAGCCGCCACCATGGATAATAACTTCTTCATGGGAATCTCCTCCTTTCCTCAAAGATTTCGCTTTTTTAATATATATAAACTTGGTCACTCAACTAAAGTCGCCATGACCAAGAAGCGATAAGTGTTGTCCCGCGCCAGGCAGGTGGAGAGGATAAGCACCTTGTCCCCCGCCTCCGGGGCGTTGGCCTCATTGATTTGGGCCTCTATGCTCCGTATATTGAGTACCTCCTCAATAAAGGACGTGAAAACGGAGTCTATTGTAAAGTCATTGTTATACAGCAGATGGGAGTTTGAATACGGCACCGCCGCGAACACCGCGTATTCCAGCAGTCCGTCCGGGGTGTATACCTTGATGTTCGGGTTCTCCATGAAAAATTCGCCGTCCGAATAATACGCCTGCAAATTCCCGAAGATGGCCCCGGAACTCATGTGGTGCCCATATAAGACCGTTACCGGGTCAGTGAAGTCAGTGCTGTTATACAGCTCCGAAAACACTGCGCCGTTGGCGGAATAATCCCCGTCGCTGTTGTGGGTCATATAATAGCTGTTGTCCGTCGGGTGCTGGACAATGGGATAGTCGATGTTGGTATTATCTATCTGTAACCAAGCATATATGTCGCCGTTAATGGCCTGCAGCTCCTCGAAATCAATCGGGCTTTCGTATGGCTCCGCCGTCTCCTCCGGGACAGCGGTCTCTGCTGGCTCGGTCTCCGGCTCTGCTGCGGCGGTCGCCTCCGGCGCAACGGTGGCTGAGACTGTCTCCGTCTCCGCCTGGGGCGCATAGGTTCTCCTCCCCAGCTGCCACGCGCACACAACGGCAGCCGCAAGGCACAGCACGCCTATCACGATGTATATGCCCTTCTTCATGCCCAGGCCCCGCTTTCCTCCAGCGCCAGCGACTCATATTCTGCGAGGTAATCCAGCGCATCCTGCCCCATCTTTTGCCGGATAAGCTCCCGTGCCGGGAAAAGATTCGGCGGGCGGGTGGTCGTGTTATGCGCGTCCGAGCCAAGAAATTGTATCTGCCCGTTTTCCAGCATATGTAAAGCCCGGCGGGCGGTCTTGCGCGTGAGGAAAAACTCCGCGTTGCACTGGATGTATATATCCAGCCCCATAAAATCCGCCAGGATGCGCTTTGGCTGAAAGTCCATATACCGCTCCACGTGCGCGGCCACCGGCTTGACGCCGCGGCGGCTTATGGCGGCCACCTCCCGGAGCATCCGCTCGTTCCAGCGGACAAAGGGCATTTCCAGCAGCAGCAGCCGCGTTCCCTCCAGGCACAGGGAGTCCAAATCCTCCGTGATGCTTATGCCGTTGAAAAAGCGAACCTCCGCCCCCAGAAGGAGCCGGGGATAATCGCCCCCGCTGGCCTCCAGCACCGAGGTCAGGCGGCGAAAGGCCATATCCCGCCGGGCCAGAAACTGCGCCGGGGAATTATCCTCTCCATAAAAATGGGGCGTGACGGCCACGGCATCCGCCCCATAAGCGGCGCTGGCCTCCAGCATGGCAAGGGAGGTGGAGACGTCTTTGCTTCCATCATCCATACCCGGTAGAATATGTGTATGGAAATCAAGCATTCCGTCCCTTACCTGCCTTTTCCATAGTAATTGCCGTAATAGCTGTTCTTGTATTTCTTGTTATACGCCTTATAGTACCCGCGGTCGGATTCCGACGCGGCATTGAACACGAAGCCCAAAATATGCGCGTCCACAAGCTCCAGCTGGCGCATAGTCTCCGCCAGTGCGCTGCGGGTCGTTCTGTCCTTGCGGACAATAACGAACAGACCGTCTACCACATGGGAGACCACCAGCGCGTCCGCCACCGCCATGACTGGCGGCAGATCGAGGATGATATAGTCATACCGCTCCTTGAGCTTATCCAGCAGCACATTCATCCGGCTGGAGCCGAGCAGCTCCGAAGGGTTCGGCGGCACATCCCCCGCCACGATAACGTCAAAGGTCAGCTCATCCCCGTCCTTCAGGGGTATGGAGCACTCCTGTATAGCGCTGTTCACGGAGTTCAGGCCCACCAGAAGGTTTGAAAGCCCCGGCTTGCTACTCAGCTGCAGGGTCTTTGCCACGTTCGACAGCCGCATATCCCCGTCTATCAGAAGCACGCTCTTTTCCGCTTCCGCCAGCGTATACGCAAGGTTTATGGATGTCAGGCTCTTGCCCTCCCCATGGAAGGCGCTGGTCACGCCGATGATGCGGTGCTCCGACTCTCCGGAGAAGGAAAACACCAGATTCGTCCGCAAAAGCTTATATGCCTCCGCAGCGGCAAAGTTCATCCGCGGCCCAATGAGATAAGCCCGGTCTGTTGCGTCTTCCCGCGCCGGGGCCTGGGACTTGCGCTTACTGTTCAGCTTAGCCATTGTCCGCCTCCTTCTTTATCGTCTGGCCGTCCGTGGATTTTGATGCGGGCGACCTTCTCGCCGGCTGGCGCGTTTCAGGCTTGGAACCGGCGCTCCGCTTATCCCCCGTCTCCAGCGGACGCTTTGCTCCCGTTTGCCCGCTTGGGCGCTTTTTGTAGTAGTAGCTCCCATATTGGCTGTACTTTCCGTACCTGCCGTATTTATCCTTCGAAGAGGCGGACATATCGGGTATGACCGCCAGCAGCGGGATCTTTCCATAGGTCTTGGTCAGGTAGTCCTCGCTGTGGATGTCCCCGTCGAACAGGTAGCGGACGATGATGACCGCCGCCGACAGCAAAAGACCTATCAGCGCGCCCATGGCCGTGTTTCTCGTGTAGCTGGGAGAGGTGCGGCTGGAGGGGATTACCGCGTAATCCACGACACGCGCGTCCGTTCCGCCGACAATGTCGGAAATTTTGTCCGGCAGGATGTCCGCGATGGTGTTCGCAATGTCCTCCGCCTCTCGCGCACTGGTGTCTGTGACGCTGATTTGGAAGATGGCGGTATCCTCCACCGAGCTTATTGTTATCATGCTGTAGAGCTTTTCATAGCTGTAATCCAGCTCCTCGGTCTCAATGACCTCCTCCAGCACCGTCCGGCTCTTCGCAATCACTGCATAGGTGCTTACGAGGTTCTGCCCCACGGTAACATCCGTAGACGACAGGCTGATGGACGTGCTACCGACGCTGATGTCCGAGTTATTCACATACATCATCGCCGACGCCGTATACATTGGCTCCACAAAATTATATGTATAGCCAAAGGCTATTCCCCCGGCCAGGACGGTGCAGAGTATGATGATTCCTATCCGCCGGAGCAGCACCTGCGCCAGCTCCAGCAAATCTATCTCTACTACGTCTCTTCCTGTCTGATTGTTTGTCATATACGCTCTCCCTTGATTATCTCTATAAGCCGCAGCCGCTTTTATCTTTGCCTGCACAGGCGGCGGGGCCGGCGCAATCGTACACCAAAAGCATGACCGTTCGCCCATGCGAACGGAATTTCCCTATTTTCATTCATGAACGGCTTCATTATACTATTCATTCAATTAAATTGCAATAGGATTTGAACGAATTATATAAATTTTCTTTCAATCCCCACAATAAAAGCCCCATGCCATGAAATATCCGGCATAGGGCTTTTTATGCATCTTGTTGACCGAGAGACTGATGTACGTCCCATCAATATAAAGTGATTTTTATATCCGTCTCAGAGGACGCGCAGGCGTTTTACGTTGGGGACGGCGGCCAGCTTGAGGGCCAAATCCTCGCTGATGTTGCTACCGAGGTCGATGACGGTGTAGGCAACAGAGCCTTTGGCCTTGTTCTGCATATGCTCGACGTTGATGTTCTCCGCGCCGATAAGGTCAAGGAAGCTGTTCAGCATACGGGGGATGTTGTCGTGGATGATGCAGACGCGGCAGGCCCCGGCCCGCTCCAGCTTCAACTCCGGCAGGTTCACGGAGTTGTGGACATTGCCGTCCAGGAGATAATCTGCCAGCTCCTGCGCGGCCATGATGGCGCATTTATCCTCGCTCTCCGGGGTGGAGGCGCCCAGGTGCGGGAAGGCCACGACGCCCTTCGCGCCGATGACCTTGTCGTCCGGGAAATCGGTGACATAGCGGGCCACCTTGCCGGAGGCCAGGGCCGCAAGGATCGCGTCGCTGTCCACCAGGCCGCCGCGGGCGAGGTTAATGACGCGCACGCCGTCCTTCATCTGGGAAAACGCCTTGGCGTCCAGCATATGATGGGTGGATTCATTGTGATGCACCTGAATCAGCACATAGTCGCTCTCCCGGTAAATCGTGGCCAAATCCTCCGCGTGCTTCACGTCGCTGGAAAGCCGCCATGCCGCCTCTACAGACAGATAGGGGTCATAGCCCCAAACGGTCATGCCGAGATTCGCGGCGGTATTCGCAATCTGTGCGCCGATGGCGCCGAGGCCAATGACGCCCAGGGTCTTTCCCATGATCTCCGGGCCGACGAAGGCCTTCTTTCCGGCCTCCACCTCGGCGGTCACGTCCGGGTGGCCGGCGAGGCCCTTGGCCCAGATAACGCCCTCCACCAAATCGCGGGAGGCCAGCACCAGCGAGCAGATGGCAAGCTCCACAACAGCCTGGGCGTTCGCACCGGCGGTGTTGAAGACGGCGATGCCCTCCTCCGTGCAGCGGTCAGTAGGGACGTTGTCCGTTCCCACACCGGCGCGGGCGATGGCAACAAGGTTTTTATTAAACTCCATGTCGTGAATCTTCGCGGAGCGGAGGAGCAGACCCGCGGGGTCTGCGGACTCGTTATTCACAAGGAAGCCCTTGGCCGCCAGGACGTTCAGCCCCTGGCGGGCGATGTTGTTCATGGTTTTTATTTCATACATGATGCTTCACCTCAAATTCTTTCATATAGTCTGCCAATGCCTTCACGCCCTCCATGGGCTGCGCGTTATACAGGGAGGCCCGGATGCCGCCCACGCTGCGGTGGCCCTTCAGGTTCATCAGACCGCGGACCTGGCCCTCCTTCGCGAACTGCGCGTCCAAATCGGCGTCCCCGGTGCGGAAGGTGATGTTCATATCGCTGCGGGAATCCACGCGGGCGCAGGGCTTGTAAAGCTTGCTGTTGTCAATGATGTCATAAATCATCTGGGCCTTCTCGTGCTTGATGGCCTCCATCCCGGCGACGCCGCCCTGCTTTTCCAGCCAGTCCAGCGTCAGGCCCAGCATATAGATGCACCAGCAAGGGGGTGTGTTGTACATACTATCCTTGTCAATCATGGTCTTATAGCTGAGCATCAGGGGCGTGATGGGCATTTCATGCCCGGCGAGGGCCTTGTCCATGATGACCACGGTGACGCCGGCGGGGGCCATGTTCTTCTGCGCACCGGCCAGAATCAGGCCATATTTGGACACATCCACCGGACGGGACAGGATCTCCGAACTCATATCGCACCCCAGGGGGGCCTCCGTCTGGGGGATAGAGTCCCCGGCTGTGCCGTAGATGGTGGTGTTGGCGCAGTAATAGAAATATTTCGCGCCCGGCGTCAGGTCAAGCTGTTCCTGCCGGGGAATGTAGGAGAAATTGTCCTCCTGGGAGGAGGCGGCCACGTGGATATTGCCGTATTTTTTGGCCTCCTTCATGGCGATGTTCGCGAAGTTGCCGGTGACGGCATAGTCCGCCGTGCCGTCCTCCAGCAGATTCAGAGGAACCATGGAGAATTGCAGAGACGCCCCGCCCTGGAGAAACAGAATTTCATGGGTGTCCGGCACCGCCAGGGCCGCCTTCAGCTTGGCCTTAGTGGCGTCGAAAATCTCCTGGAAAAAGGCGCTGCGGTGGCTCATCTCCATGACGGACATACCGCTGCCGTTGTAGTTG
>JAJBVW010000205.1 GCA_020866945.1 Oscillospiraceae bacterium | reverse complement strand
GAAGTAGCCGATGCTGGGATCCTGAGACTTGCCGTCGGGTATATCGAGCCACTCGGTCTCCCACTCGGCCTGGGCGATGGCGCGCTCGCGCTTGGCGCGGCGGACGCTGCGGAGGTGGCGGCGGCGCTGGATGCGATAGAACACCACGAGAAGGATGTAGGCAACGAGGAGAATGATGAGGATGGTGATGATGCGGCGCACGGCAGGCTCCTGGAACATACTCTTGACCTGGGTGCGGAGGTAGTTTATCTGGCTCATCTCGACGGAGTTTGTGGCGACGAGGGTGGAGGTGCCGTAGACCTCGCCGTCGAGGACGACGGAGACCTCGCCGACAACATCGCCGGCGTTCACGGGAGCTTCGAGGCCTGACGCGCCCTCCTGCTCATAGTAGAGCGTGATGCGGTATTCGAGGCTCGAGGTGTCGTAGTCGCTGGGGAGGAGAGCGGTGACAGAGTTGGACGCTCTCACGCCGGTGTAGTCGGTGGTGCCCATCTCGACCGGGATGTTCGCGATGAGGGTGTCCGTCGAGCTGAGGAGCTGAACATAGCTGTAGTTCGAGAAGACCCAGTCATACAGGGCGAGGGTGTCCGTATACTGGCCGCCGGCGGAGGTGGAGCCCATGACCACGCAGATGACGTTCATGTCGTTATAGTCCGCGGCGGACACAAGGCAGTACCCGGCGTTTGTGAAGTAGCCGGTCTTGATGCCGTAGGCATAGGCGTAATAGTAGTCGCTGGTGGAGATGAGCAGCTGGTTCGTGTTTGTGAGATAACGGGCGTCCGCCATGTTGGTGGCGCCGACGGTATAGCTCGCCGCGCCGCAGACGGTGAGGAACAGCGCGTGGGTGATGGCCTCCTGGGCGATGAGGGCGAAGTCCTCCGCCGTGGTGTAGTGGTCGGAGGCCTCCAGGCCGTTGGCGTTGGAGAAATGGGTGCCGGTGCAGCCAAGCTCCTCCGCGCGCTCGTTCATCAGGGCGACGAAGTCGGTGATGGAGCCGCTCACGTATTCCGCGAGGATGTTGCACGCCTCATTTGCGGACTGGAGCATGGCGCAGTAGAGCAAATCCTCCACCGAGAGAATCTCGCCCGGCTCGATGGTGGGGTTTGCGTTGGAGCTGTCGGTGTCCATGTTGTACTGGCAGTCCTGATAGGCGGTGACCTCGTCGGTCAGGGAAATATCCCCGGCCTCGATGGCCTCCACCACGAGCAGCGCCGTCATCATCTTCGTGGTGCTGGCGGGCTGGACGGTGACGGAGCCGTTTTTCTCATAGAGAATGTCTCCGGTGTCGGCGTTCATCAGAACGGCGGCGGTGGCGGAGATGCTTGGGTCGTCCACCGCGCCGGCGGAAACCGGGAAAAGACCCAGGGCCAGCACGAGGATAAGTATTAGGGGCAATATCTTGAATTTTTTCATGTCATTCTCCGGGAAAATATGATATGATGGGGTAAGGAGCGCAGACTCCTTCTTCTTGTTGGTACCATTATAAGAAAAAAACGCGGGAAAAGCAACTGTTGATTTATGAAATCTTTCCCGAACGAGCTGGAATACACAAACTTTGTATGAAATTAAAAATATTTTTGCATATATCACATATATCATAAGAGGAATTGGAACGGAAGGGAGCTGGACACATGAAAATATTGGTCGTGGACGACGAGGAGCTGCTGGTGAAGGGGATAAAATTCAACCTCGAAAACGACGGCTATCAGGTCGATGCGTGCTATGACGGCGAGACGGCGGTGGAGATGGCCCGCACGGGGGAGTACGGGCTGATATTGCTCGACCTGATGATGCCGAAGCTGGACGGGCTTTCCGCCTGCATGATGATACGGGAGTTTTCCGCCGTGCCCATCATTATGCTCACGGCGAAGAGCGAGGACACGGACAAGCTCATTGGCTTTGAATACGGCGCGGACGATTACATCACGAAGCCCTTCAATATTCTGGAGCTGAAGGCCCGCGTGCGGGCGCTTCTGCGGCGGACGACGCCCCAGCCCAGCGCGGCGGCCAGCGCCGGACGCATCACGCGCGGCCCTGTCACCATCGACACGGAGCGCCGCTCGGCGGAGGTGGACGGCCGGAGCGTGGAGCTGACGGTCAAGGAATTTGACCTTGTGGAGCTTCTCATGCGCACGCCGGGGAAGGTATACTCCCGCGAGAATCTGCTCGATTTGATATGGGGCTACGACTACCAGGGCGACATCCGCACCGTGGACGTACACATCCGCCGCCTGCGGGAGAAGCTCGAACGGAATCCGGCCAAGCCGGAGTGCATTATTACCAAGTGGGGCGTGGGTTACTATTTCAAAGAGGACAAATAAAAAACAGAATACGCGCCAGCGGGATTTGAAAAAGCAGCAGAAGGCGCAGCAAAAGCAGCAGCGGGCGCTGGCAAAACAGCAGAAAGTGCAGGAAAAACTGCAAAAAAAGGCCCAAAAGCTGGAGCGCAGACAGCGGAAAAAGGATCGCAAGCAGCAGAAGCGGGAGCGGAAGCTTGCCCGGAAGCAGCGCAAACAGGAAAAGCGCAAACGCCGGGGCACCACCGTCCGCTTTAAGATTGCGACCACCTTCACGCTGTTCACCGCCGCGCTTCTGATACTGCTGAACGTCTATCCCATCATCGTCAGCCGGGACACGGTTGTCACCACGAAGCAGAGCGCCATGCAGTCCCAGGGGTCGGTCATTTCAAGCTCGCTTTCCGCGCTGGAGGTGCTGACGGGCGAGTCCGTGGCGCAGGTCATGGAGCTTCTCGACGTGACGCCCGTGACGCGCATGATTATCACCGACCAGAGCGGGCTTATCCTCTATGACACTTCGGAGGACGACACCACCGGGCGCTATGCGCTGCTGAGCGAGGTGGCGGACGCCCTGAGCGGGTATACGGTGTTTTACTGCGCCTATTCCGGGGGTGTGTTCATCAGCCGCTCGGCGACGCCGGTCTCCTCCGGCGGTACCATCGTCGGAGCCGTGTATCTCTATGAATATGACAGCGAGCAGGGCGAGCTCATTGTTGGGTTGCAGCGGAACCTGCGGAATATGTCCGTTTTGTTCGGCGGCGCGGGACTTGTTATCATCACGATTCTTTCCAGCACGCTGACCCGGCGCATCAAGCGCCTTTCCAAGGCCATGAACTTCGTCCGGGGCGGCGATTACGCCTATCGTATCTCCGTGCAGGGAAACGACGAGCTGGCCGTGCTGTCGGAGGAGTTTAACATCCTCACCGGGCGGCTGGAGAGCACGGAGGAGATTCGCCGCCGGTTCGTGTCTGACGCCTCGCATGAGCTGCGCACGCCGCTTGCGGCCATCCGGCTGCTGTCAGACAGCATCAGCCAGGCGGAGAACATGGACATGGACACCGTCCGGGAGTTTGCCCAGGACATCGGCAGCGAGGCAGACCGCCTCCAGCGGACGACGGAAAAGCTCATGAGCCTCACAAAGCTCGACGCCGGCGTGACCCAGCTCCAGCAGGAGCCGGTGGACATGAAGCTCGTCGCGCGGCGGACGCTGCATCTGCTGGAGCCGCTTGCGGCAAAGCAGCAGATTTCGCTGCGGACGCGCCTTTCCGACGACTGCATCGTGAAGGCGTCGGCAGATGATTTGTATCAGATTATCTTTAACCTTGTGGAAAACGCCATCAAGTATAACACGCAAAACGGCGTCGTAACGCTCTCGCTTCGCAGGGAGCGGGCGACGGTGGTTCTGACCGTGGAGGACACCGGCATCGGCATCCCGGAGGAGGACATCGGCCATATCTTCGAGCGGTTCTACCGCGTGGATAAGGCGCGCTCCCGTGCCTCGGGTGGCAGCGGCCTGGGCCTTTCCATCGTCCACGACGCGGTCGTCGCAAACGGCGGAGAGATAGAGGTCGCCCGCCGGGAGGAGGGCGGCACCTGCTTTACCGTCACGTTCCCGCTGTGCCCCAAGAAGGAGAGACGGCCATGAAAAAACGCTTTTTCGTCGCGGTGCTGCTCGTGCTGCTGTTGCTGGCGGCGGCGTATGTGCTGCTGGCAAGCGGCGTGCTGCCGGTGGAGCTTCCGTTCGAGCTGCCGTTTGAGATTTCCCTGGAGCTGCCGGAAATTTCCATCGAGCTTCCGTTTGAGCTTCCGTTCGACCTGCCGTTTCTCGCGCAGGAGGAGGAGACGGAGGTCGGGGAGACCGTTATTATATACCGCGTCGCGTCCGAGGACGCGGCGGACGGCGGCGACCTCATCTGCGAGGAGACCTGCCCCAAGCCGGAGGGGGATTCCCTTATCGACGGGGTGCTCGCGCTGTTCGCCGCCGAGAGCGGGGAGAACGGCATGGCCTGCGCCCTGCCGGACGGCGTGACCATAGAGGGCTGGTCGCAGGAGAGGGCCGTCGTCACGCTGACGTTTTCGGAGAGCTTTCTTGCCCTGTCGGACATGGAGCAGCACGTCACCGCGTTCTGCGCGGCGCTGACGCTGTGCGCGCTGGATGATGTGGAATCCGTCACCGTCGCCGCCGGGGGACAGACCGTCTTTTCCGGCCTCATGCCGGAGGATGCGCTCCTGCGCGACACGGACACCGACCCGTATGTCCGCCAGCTGCGGCTGTATTTTGCCGACGCGGACGGGCGGTATCTCATCAGCGAATACCACAGCCTGACGCTGGACGAGGACACCTCCCCGGAGCGGTACGTCATTGAGGAGCTGCTGCGCGGGCCGAATAACGGGGAGCTTCAGCAGGCCATCCCCGAGGGGACGGAGCTTATCTCCTGCGAGACGACGGACGGGGTTTGCGCCGTGAACCTGTCCGAGGAATTTTATGTTAACCGACCGGATACCGCCGCCGGGGAGCGGCTCGCGGTGTATTCCATTGTGAACTCCCTGACCTCGCTTTCCCAGGTGGACAGCGTGGTCATCCTGGTGGAGGGGGAGACGCTGGAAAGTTATGTTTACCTCTCTCTCGCGGACGATTTCACGAAATACGACGAGGTCATCGGCCCCGTGTCCGAGAGCCAGGGGGAGATCGACGCGGATTTGTATCTGGCCCTGCCGGGGCTGGAGGACGTGGCGGCGCTGCCGTTTCGGGTCAATCTCTCGGATTATCAGTCCCGGGCGGAGGCGGTTTTGCAGGCGCTGCTGGCCGCGGCGGAGCCGGGCTATCCGTCGCTGTTTTCCGGCAGCGGCACGGTGATAGACCTGACCGTTTCCAACGGCGCGTGCACGGTGTCACTCTCGCAGAGCTTTTTTGCCTCCCTGTCGGAGGATGCCCGCGCCGCCGCCATCCGCTCCATCGCTGCGACGCTCTGCGCCCTGGACGAGATAAATGCCGTCCTGTTCACCATCGGCGGCGGCGAAGCCATCTTCGACGGCACCGACTGGTCAGGCCCCTGGACAGCCGAGACGCTGGGCTGACAGGCCGGAAAAACGTGCAAATTTGGGGCGGAAAACCCGGAAAAATGTGCAGAAATCGGGTTTAAAAGCCGGAAAAATGTGCAAAATTCGGTTCAAAAAGCTGGAAAAACGTGCTATACTGGATGATCAGGAGGTGAGGGCGTATGAGGCGAAACGCTGTGCAGGATTTGCTGCGCTGGAAGGCCAGCGACGAGCGAAAGCCCCTGGTGCTCAAGGGGGCGCGGCAGACCGGCAAAACCTGGCTTATGAAGGAGTTCGGGCGGACGTATTATGAAGGCTGCGTCTACTTCAACTTCGACGAAGAGGACGAGCTGAAATCCATCTTCCAGTCCAACAAAAATCCCCGGCGCATCATTGAGCTGCTGTCGCTCATCGCCGGGCAGAGGATTGTGCCCGGGCAGACGCTTATCATTTTCGACGAGATACAGGAGTGCCCGGAGGCGCTCAACGCGCTGAAATATTTCCGGGAAAACGCAAACGACTATCATGTGATAGCGGCGGGCAGCCTGCTGGGGACGCTGCTGGCCCAGCCGAAGTCCTATCCGGTGGGCATGGTCAATCTTCTGAACCTGTACCCTATGACGTTCGATGAGTTCCTGGACGCGGTTGACCCGGCGCTGTTCGCGTATTATGACAGCATCGAGAAAAACCAGCCGATAGAGGAGCTGTTTCACCATCGGCTGCTGGATGCGTATACCTATTATCTCATCATCGGGGGGATGCCGGAGTGCGTCGGCTCCTGGGTGCGGTACCACGACCCCGCGCGGATTGCGCAGATACAGGGGGAGCTGGTGGAGGTCTATGAAAATGACTTCTCCAAGCACAACGGAAGGGACAACAGCGCGCATATCCTGATGGTTTATCGCAGCATTCAGTCACAGCTGGCAAAGCCCACCGAGAAGATTGTATACAGCGCCGTCCGGGAGGGAGGCCGCGCGCGGGATTTTGAGGAGGCAATCGAGTGGCTTGTCTCCGCCGGAATGCTCAACCGCGTCTACAACGTCTCGAAGCTGGAGCATCCCCTTGCCGCCTTTGACAAGCTGGAGCAGTTCAAGCTCTTTCTGTTCGACACCGGCCTTCTCAAGCATATGGCGGTCCTCGACAACAGCGCTATTCTTCTGAAGTCCGACTATCACTTCAAGGGGCCGCCGAC
>JAJBVW010000058.1 GCA_020866945.1 Oscillospiraceae bacterium | reverse complement strand
CGCGTGGCCCGCCACAGCGCGGGCGGACACATGGAACACCGTCGGCAGACGCTCCGCCGCGATTTTATACATATTGGGAATCATCAGCAGAAGACCCTGGCTGGCCGTATAGGTGGTGGTCAGGGCGCCGGCGTTCAGGCTGCCGTGGACGGCGCCGGCCGCGCCGGACTCCGCCTGCATTTCCTGCACCTTCACGGTAGTTCCAAACAGGTTTTTCTGACCGGCGGCGGCCCACTGATCCACAAAGTCCGCCATCGGGCTGGACGGCGTGATGGGATAAATCGCGGCCACCTCGGTGAACGCATAGGACACATGGGCGGCGGCGTTGTTGCCGTCCATTGTTTTCTTGGCTCGAGACATAGGCGCATCTCCTTTTAAAAAATATTTTCAAGCAAACAATAAAATACACATACTCTCTTTGTCATTTTAACACAAACCAACGTCGTTGAAAAGAGTTTTATAATTGTCACATTCTCCCTCCGTAAAATTTTTCTTGTGAAAGCGTTCCGAATGCGTTATAATAGCCAATGGCCTTTTACTATAAGTGGGCCTGTGATAAGATTTTTTCCTGCGTCCGCTCTGTGCGGCGCGGTTTAAATGCTTGCGAATATAAACCTTTTAATTATCTCACAAAGGGGGTCTTTCATCTTGATTCGGAAAGCCAGCGAGAAGGGCGTCATCGACATCTCCACCGATGTTTTCACCACCATCGTGGGCGACGCGGCCTCCAGCTGCTTCGGCGTGAAAGGCATGGCCGGACGGGGCAGCGGCATCTGGCAGCTCCTCAGCCCGGAATCCATGTCCAAGGGCGTCGAGGTGCGCTTTGAGGAGGACAACTCCCTGATCGTAGACCTGCACATCGTGGTGGATCACGGGGTCAACCTCTACGCCCTCTCCACCAGCATCATCGCGGAGGTGGCCTACAAGGTCACAGCCATCACCGGCGTTCCCGTCAGCCAGGTGAACGTTTTCATCGACTCCATGAACCGGGACTGAGGCTTGCATCTGCACCTATGACACTCTATCTTGCGAATCTACCGCTTAAGAGGTAGATAATCTTGAGACAACAAATAGACGGCGCCGCGCTGCGGAATATGGTCCTCTGCGCCTACGACGCCCTTGAAGCAAACGAACAGGCCATCAACGAGCTGAACGTGTTCCCTGTCCCGGACGGGGACACGGGAGCCAATATGCGCCTGACCCTCGGCTCCGCCGCCGCCGACCTGCGGCGAAAGGAGGCAACCACCGTGACCGCCACCGCCGACCGGGTGGCGTCCGCCCTCCTGCGCGGAGCCAGAGGAAACTCCGGCGTTATCCTCTCCCTGCTGTTCCGGGGCCTGTCCAAGGGTCTCAAAAAGCTTGAGACCGCCACCGCTGCGGAATACGCAAAGGCCATGACCACCGGCGTGGAATCCGCCTACAAGGCGGTGATGAAGCCGGCGGAGGGCACCATCCTTACCGTCAGCCGCATGGCGGCGGAGACCGCGAACGCCAAGGCACAGGAGTCCGAGTACTTTGAGGAAATGCTCTACGCCGCCGTGGAGGGCGCCAAGACTGCCTTAGACGACACCGTGAACCAGAACCCGGTGCTGAAAAAGGCCGGCGTGATAGACGCCGGCGGGTATGGCTACGTCCTGATGCTGGAGGCCATGCTGGGCTATCTGGAGGGCCGCGTAACGGTGAACCAGAACCCCGGCGGCGCGGCCAAGACCAAGGCCGATTTCACCGCCTTCGCCACGGAGGACATCAAATATACCTACTGCACGGAGTTCATCGTCCGCAAATCCGGCGCGGCCAAAAGCCCTGACCTGCTGCGGGCCTATCTCGAAAATATCGGCGATAGCATCGTCATGGTGGACGACGCGGAAATCATAAAGGTTCATGTCCACACCAACGCCCCGGGCCGTGTTCTGACCCAGGCCCTGACCTACGGCCCACTGCTGACAACCAAGATTGAAAATATGCGGGAGCAGCACACCTCCCTGGAGGAGCAGGCCCAGGCGACGGAAGCCGCCGCCCCGGCGGAGGCGGAAGCGGAGCCGGAGGAGCAGCCCATCCCCGAGCCTGTCCCGGCGGAAAAACCCATCGGCACCGTGTGCGTCTGCGCGGGCGACGGGCTGGAGGAGCTGTTCCGTCAGCTGGGCGCCGACGGCATCGTCTCCGGCGGCCAGACCATGAACCCCTCCACAGAGGACATTCTCCGGGCTGTGAACCTGACTCCGGCGGAGACCGTGTTCGTGTTCCCTAACAACAAAAACATCATCATGGCGGCGGAGCAGTGCGCGCCTCTGACGCCGAAAAAGGTTATCGTTATCCCCTCCCGCACAGTCCCTCAGTGCATCAGCGCTATGATGCGCCTGTCCCCGGACAGCACCCCGGAGCAGCTTCAGGCGGAATTTACGGACGCTATCAGCACCGTCCATACCATCCAGGTAACATACGCCGCCCGCGATTCTGAGTTCGATGGTCACGCCATCCACGCCGGAGAATTTCTTACATTAATGGACGGAGCGCTGGTCGGCTCCTTTGCCAGCACGGACGAGCTGGTGTCCAGCCTCGGCCCGACCATCTCCCCTCTGGATCCGGAGTTTGTCACCGTCTACTACGGCCAGGACGTAGCCGAAAACGACGCGGAGAGCTTCTCCTCCGCCCTGGGCGACAGCTTCCCCGACACCGAGACTTTCCTTATCCGCGGCGGTCAGCCGGTCTACTACTACATGATAAGCGTAGAGTAACATCAACATAAAAAAGCTGCTGCATCAAAACGGCGTGGTTTTGATGCAGCAGCTTTTTTGCGGAAATCCTTCCGGATTTATTCCAGCGTGATGCCGTAGACCTCCTGGTTGCGGGTGCCAATCACGACAGTGTTGTTATATACGGTGGGGCTGGCCTCCATGGTGCAGTCAAAGCTGAAGGTATCCAGCACGTCGCCGGTCAGGCCGTCCACCAGGTACATCTTTCCGTGGAGGCAGCTTGTATACAGCACATAGCCGTTGCCCTCCGTGTCATAAAAGCACACAGGGGAGGACCAGGAATAGCTGTCGGAGGTCACAGACCACAGCTCCTCGCCGGTCTCCGTGTCCAGGGCCAGAAGCTGACCGTTTCCGGCGTTCGGCTCCCGCGCCATGGCCACATAGAGGATGCCGTCCAGGCTGCCGGTTCCCAGCGCCAGAGACCCCTGCACGCCGCCGGAGAGGCCGGACTCGGAATAGCACTCATATTCCGTACTCCACACCGCCTCGCCGGTGACGGCGTCTATCTACACGGGTATGACAGCCGTGCTGTAGCTGCGGAAGCCCAGGTGATAGGACGTGGACAGATACACATAGGGGTGGCCCGTCTCGTCCACCTCGAGCACGCCGGTGCAGTTGGTGTCGTCCAGGCAGTCGAAATGCCACTTGATTGTCAGGGTGTTCAGGTCTATGCACAGAAAGTCCCCGCCGTTGTCTGCGATGAACAGATAGCCCCGCCAGACGATAGCGCTGTCCTCCATGCCGTAGAGATACTGGTCCGCCGAGGTGGAGGTATAGGTGAATTTCACCTCCGTCGGATCGACGGTCAGCGTACCAGCCGTCTCGTCATAGTCCGAGTTGAGCTTGATTATGTACAGGACACCGTCCTCGCCGGGATAGATAAGCTGGTCGCTCTCCGCGTCCACCAGCGGGGAGCTGTCCCAGCCGTACCAGTTGCGGGGTGCGAAGCTGTCCCGGCTGCCGGTAGTGTAGAGAACCTCTCCGTCTATCAGGCTCACAACCATAATGCCCGGAACGGAGCCGCCGGCCGTGACGACGCCGCCGCCGAGGTACAGCAGCGGATAGCCCCTTGGGTCAAGGGAACCGGCTCCCTTGAAGGTATACCCCAGATACAGGGGGTCGCGGGTGGCCTCTCCCGTCTCCAGCTCGTAGAAGTACACATAGCCGCCCAGGGTGGCGTAAATGACCTCCACAAGCCCGTCCTTCTCCTTGGCCCAGTCGTACATATTCATAATGGCCTTGGTCTCCGCCGGCCATTCCACAATCAGCGGCTGGCCCGTCCATCCGCTGCCGCCCCAATAGCTGCCGTCGTTATCCGAAAGGCCGTTTGTGGTATTGAGCCAGTAATCCCCGAAGGCACCCTCGGTAATCTCCGTCACGCCGTAGCTTGCGGTGTTGCGGAAGTTGTTGCCCCGGAAGGTGATGATGCCCTCCAGGAGGGTATAGTCCTCCGCGCCGCCGAAGTCGATATAGTGCTCCTCGTCCGCCTCGTAGCTCTCCACCACCTCGCCGTCCACCATGATGGTCGTGCTGGTGATAACGTCGGAGGCGACCGTCACCGGCTCAAAGTCCGGCAGGGCCGTCGGCGCAGGGGTGGGCGTCGGCTCCGCCGTCGGCACCGGGGCTGGGGTCGGCGAGGTATACGCCGCGCTGATTGTCAGCCGGCTCAGCGCCGTTCCGTCCTCGGCCAGCATTCCCGCGAGGTCGTATACGATGATGCAAAGGCACACCAAAAGGGCGACGAGGACGACAAACTTCGTCAGTCCCCGGTAAAAATCCTTCCGGCTCATATGATCCGCTCCTCTTTCTCTATGTTTGCGTTTGTCTCTAAATTATTCTGTGAAATGAATGTGGTTATTGATGTGATCCTGGCAGAAGCAGTGATACCCGGCGCAGCGGCTGCAATAGCGGAACTCCAGGTTCGGGTAGTCCGTATCCGTCCGGCCGCAGACGGCACACTTGCGGGTATAGGGCCGGTTGGCCTGCTCCCGCTGCACCTTTTTGGCCGCCTGCTTGAATTTCACGGTCTTGGCCCGCTGGCGGGCATGGGAGGGCCGGAAGAAATCAAACAGCCACTGGCCGCAGAACAGCAGATACACGAGCAGCGCCACCACCGGCAGCAGGGCATAGGCCACATAGCCGTGTATCAAGTATACAACGACCTGATAGACGAAGAAGGCCGCGTCAACCCACGCCAGCCATTTTATCTTCACGGGGATGAAGAAAAACAGCAGCACCCGCTGCTCCGGCCAGAGCGTTGCGAACGCGAAAAACAGCGAGAGGTTCAGATACGTCGCCGACACCGCAAGCCGCGTGCCGGTAATCCAATAAACAATCAGGGAATACAGCGCCGTGATAAGAAGGCCGGCAAAATAATAGATGGTGAACTTGCCCGCGCCCCACTCCTGCTCCAGGGCGGAGCCGATGAAATAATAGAAATACATCGAGATGGCAAGCCACAGCAGACCGCTGGATTCCGGCACCAGCGCATCAGTCAGCAGCCGCACCACCTGACCCTTGCAGAAAAGCGCCGGGTCGAAATACAAAAGACTATACAGGGTGTTCGTGGTGTCCATCTGCCCAAACAGCCACACCACGGCGTTGCCAATGATGATATACAGCATAAGCCTGGGTATGCCAAACCGGGGATGGCTATAGCAGAACTTGTCAATTTTCTTGATTAAAGACCTCAATAAAATCACCTCCTGTCAATCATACCCTTTTTTGGCCATAAAGTCCACACAATTTTCTCTTTTAAAATAAAGCAGTTTGTGGTATAGTACAGGCTGTATGAATATGTCGGAAGAAAACATAATAGAAGGAAAAAACGCGGTCATCGAGGCGATACGCGCCGGGCGGAGCCTGGACAAAATCTTTCTGGCACGCGGCAGCGGCGACAAATCTCTCGCCTTCATCGCCGCGAGCGCCAGGGATAACGGCGTCGTGGTAACGGAGTGCGACCGGCGCAAGCTGGACGCCATGAGCGTCACCGGCGCGCACCAGGGCGTCATCGCCGTGGCCGCCGTCCGGGACTACTGCCAGCCGGAGGACATCCTGGCCCGGGCCGCAGAGCTTGGGCAGGATCCCTTTGTGGTGGTCTGCGACGGCATAGAGGACCCCCGGAACCTGGGGGCCGTCATCCGCTGCGCGGAATGCGCCGGAGCGCACGGGGTCATCATCCCCAAGCGCCGCAGCGCGGGCATCACCGCCGCCGCAGATAAGGCCAGCGCCGGAGCCGCGGAGCATCTGCCCGTGGCACGGGTGCCAAACCTGACAGCCGCTATCCAGGGGCTGAAAAAACAGGGCCTTTGGGTTTATGGAGCAGAGGCCGGCGGCGACAGCCGCCTTTGGCACACGGATATGAAGGGGCCGGTCTGCCTTGTGATTGGCTCGGAGGGCGCGGGCATCTCCCGCATCGTGCGGGAAAGCTGCGACTTCATCGTCAGCATCCCCCTGATGGGGCAGGTCAACTCCCTGAACGCATCCGCCGCCGCCGCCATTTTGATGTACGAAGTCGTAAGGCAGCGCCATGAGTGACCGTCATCATAACGACCTGACCCCGGATTATGGGGAGTATTCGCTGGAATCCATCCTGGACGATTACCGCAAGGCTGACGACGGGGAGAAGCCCGCGCCCAGCGCGGAGAGCATCGCCCAGCGCTCCCGGCAGAGGGTTTCGGCCTCGTTCGGGGAAGCGCTGCGCGAGGCCATGAGCCAGTACCGCGAGGCCCCCGCGCAGCCGGAGACGCCGGTATCCCAGGACGACGGGGAGCCGGAAGCGGACGAGACGGAGGACGAGAGCGCCGGGGAATTGAACGGCGCGCCTGACGCCGGGGCCGACGCGGCCGAAGAGGCCGCCGGCG
>JAJBVW010000210.1 GCA_020866945.1 Oscillospiraceae bacterium | reverse complement strand
ATAATGGACGGCGCCGTCTTTGTTTTCGGGCAATGGCTCCCTCCCCTTTCCGTATTAGATAATAAAAATATAAAGCGCTATAAATTGATTTTCGATGTCAGGCGTAGCGGCCAATGCATCCAACGAAGGATATGACCGCGAACACCAGGGAAACGCCAGTAAACAGGGCCACAATCTGCTTTTCCGTCCACTTGTGGCCGCTCCAGCCGCCCATCTCAAGATGATGGTGGAAGGGAGCCATTTTGAAAATTCGTTTGCCATGGGTCATCTTGAAATAGAGGACCTGGAGAATATCCGAAAGGGCCTCGATAATGTATATGATGCCAAGGGTCACTAAAATGAGCGGCATATCCAGCGCAAAGGCCATACCGCACACAGCCCCGCCCAGAAACAGGCTGCCCGTATCCCCCATGAAGCACTTGGCCGGATAAAAATTATACACGAGAAAGCCGAACAGCCCCCCGGTCATCCCGGCGGCAAACACCGCGAGAGAGCGGAACTGCACGCCCCAGGCAAAGCAAACTGCCGTATAGAACACAAACACAGGAATCGTCACGCTGGCTGCCAGGCCGTCCAGCCCGTCCGTTAGGTTCACCGAGTTGACCGTTCCCACGATGATAAAGGCCGCCAGGACAAAATAGAGCCATTCCGGCATGGAGATGGTCACATTCCAAAAGGGCACATATACCGCCTCCGGGGTCAGATACCCCTCCAGCCGCAGCAGATACAGCAGGGCAATCGCCACCACAAGCTGCAATATAAACTTCGCCTTGGCGGAAAGACCCAGGTTCTGCTTCTTTTTCAGCTTTTCAAAATCATCCAGAAAACCGATGGCTCCATAAAACAGGGAAAACAGCAGCACGAATATGGCCCCCCTATCTCCGCTTCGAATAAAGGTGAAGCCAACCGTCAGCACCACCGCCGTCACCGCGGCAATGAATATCACCCCGCCCATAGTGGGGGTTCCCGCCTTGGACATATGCCAGGTGGGGCCATCCTCCCGGATTTCCTGCCCCGCGTGTATTTTTCTCAGCCAGGGGACATATGCGCGCCCCAGCAGCACCGCGACGATAAAGCCCAGTATCAGGGCCGCAATCAGCCGTGTCGTCATGTGATTTTCTCCTCACTCTTCCTTTAAGTAGTCCGCCACAATTTCCCGCTCGTCCATGTGGCGTTTTTCTCCGTTTACTTCCTGATAGGTCTCATGACCCTTTCCGGCCAGAACAATCACATCTCCCGGCTCATGATGCCTGATGGCCCAGCCAATCGCCTCCGGGCGGCTACATATGACCTGCCGGGGCGCTTCAGCGGGCATTCCCGCCAGTATATCGCCAATAATTTTTTCCGGGTCTTCTGTGCGGGGATTGTCGCTGGTCACAATAGAAAAATCAGCATTCTCCGATGCAATGCGTCCCATAATGGGACGCTTTGTGGCGTCCCGGTCGCCGCCGCAGCCAAACAGGGCTATCAGCCGGCCGTCAGACACCTCCCGCATAGTTTTCAGCACCTTTTCCAGCGCATCCGGCGTGTGGGCATAGTCGATGACGATGGTGAAATCTGACGGCGTGGGCACGATTTCCACGCGCCCCTTCACGCCCTGCGTCCTGCCAAGGGCGGCGGCGCAGTCCGGCAAGGATATTCCCAGCAGCAGCCCTGCGCTGATTGCAGTCAGCGCGTTGCTGACGGAAAAGCGGCCCGGTATACCCAGGCGCACAGGCGTCCGTTCCTCGCCCTTTCTGGCAACGAAGGAAACGCCGCCGGCGGAAAGCGAAACATCCTCTGCGGACAGCGCCGCCTCCGTCCTGCCCTCTGTGGAATAGCCAAGCACAGGGCATTTCGCCCGCTGGGTCATGAATTCCGCCCACGGGTCGTCAAAGTTTACCGCCCATGCATCGCACTGGGAAAACAGCCGCGCCTTTGCCTCGGCATAGCTTTCCATAGTACCGTGAAAATCCAGATGGTCTTGGGTCAGATTGGTGAAAAGGCCCGCCCGAAAGCGAATACCCTCCACCCTGTCCAGCGACAGCGCATGGGAGGAAACCTCCATCACCGCATACTGACAGCCCGCTGAAACCATCTGGGCCAGCAGCTGCTGCAGGTCATAGGACTCCGGCGTTGTGCGCTCCGTGGGAAGCTCCCGGTCTCCTATCCAGTTGGATATGGTTCCAATGAGACCCACCCTGGCGCCCAGGCAGTCCTCCAAAATGTGCTTTATCAGGATGGTGGAGGTGGTTTTGCCGTTGGTTCCGGTGACGCCAATCATGTTCAGCTTATCCGCCGGATGACCAAAAAAGGCTGCCGACACAAGAGCCAGCGCCTTGCGGCTGTCCGGCGTCAGGACATAAGGGGCATCCCCCTCCGGCCTTCTCTGGCACAGCACCGCCGCCGCGCCCTTTTCTATCGCACTCCGGATGAAGCGGTGGCCGTCGCTTTTCAGTCCCTCCACCGCCACGAACAAATCTCCCGGCATGACCCGGCGGGAATCGTAACATATATCCCGGATTTCCGCATCCAGGCTGGCTGTGGCCTCCTGGATAGGAATATCCGTCAAAAGCTCTCGCAGTTTCATCGTTAATACCGTCCCAAATTACTGGAATCCGAAAGCGTGACCGTGACGACCGTTCCCTCGTCCACCAGCTCGCCGGCCTCTACGCTCTGTTTCACCACGGTGACGCTGCTGCTGTCCAGAAGCGTGCCCTCCGCTTTGATATACAGGCCGTACCAGCCCATACGAATACGGGCCGTCTCATAACTAAGGCCGGTCAGGTCAAGCATCGTCACCTGCTCGGTGGACGCCTCCTCGCCGCAGTAGAGGATGATCTCACTCCCCGCGGCCACGGTGGAATTGGCCTTTGGCAGCTGGGCCGTAACGGCTGTGCCGTCGCCCACCACCTGGTAATCCAGCCCCAGCTCCGTGAGGGCCGCCTCCGCCTCCGCCACAGTCTTGCCAACCAGACGGGGCACGGTCTTATCCACCAGCGCCTCCTCCTCGTCGGTATACTCCGGCTCCACGCCCAAATAGGGCAGGATATTGGAGAGTCTGGTTCCCACCGTGGGGCCGGCCATCAGGCCGCCGGAAACGTAGGTTCCGCTGGAGGAGCTTGGGTCTTTCAGCAGCACGAGCACGCATACCTCCGGGTCGTCCGCCGGGGCGAAGCCGATGAAGGAGACGATATATTTTTTCGTGCCGGTGCTGGCATCATAGGTAACGTCCTCGGAGGTGCCAGTCTTGCCGGCCACGCGGTAGCCCGCCACATAGGCGTTTTTGCCGGTGCCGTTGGAATTGCTCACGACCTGCTCCAATATTTCGCAGCAGAGAGCGCTGGTCTCCTCGCTTATCACCTGCCGCACCACGGTGGGGTCTGTCTGGCTGATGATGTTCCCATCGGAGTCCAAAACCTGATCCACCACATAGGGCTGCATCAGATACCCGCCGTTTGCCACGGCGCTGACCGCCGTTATAAGCTGTATAGGCGTGATGGTAAAGGTCTGGCCGAAGGAGGCCGCCGCCAGCTGAGATTTATTGGTCGAATCATAGAAGGTATCCTCGTCCCACCAAATGCTGGTGGCTTCGCCGGGAAGGTCTATGCCGGTGGTGTCAAAAAGGCCAAACGCCTCCGCATATTCATAGAACGTCTCCGCCCCAACGCTGAGACCGATGTTGACGAAAGCAATGTTGCAGGAATTCATGACTGCTTCAGTCAGCGTTTCCGTGCCGTGGCCGCTGGTTCTCCAGCAGTTCAGCTCCGTGGTACGGCCCAGGACGCTCATGCTGCCGCCGCAGTAAAAGGTAGAATCCATTGTAACCGCCCCAGACTCCAAGGCCATAGCCAGGGTGATAATTTTGAAGGTGGAGCCTGGCTCATAGGTGTCAGATATGGCTTTGTTGCGCCATTGGAGAGACCTGGCCGTGCTGATAATCTCGTCCCGCTCCTCTTCCGTTTCCGCCGCGTCCGCCTCCGCCTGATCCTCGTCGCTGATGGTCAGATAATCGTTCAGGTCAAAATTCCCAATAGAGGCCATGCCCAAGATGGCCCCGGTGTTCACATCCATGACGATGCCGGCAGCGCCGTCGCTGCACATATAATCCTCAACCGCTTGTTCCAGGGCTGTCTCCAGGTAATACTGCACTGTCTCGTCAATGGTCAGCACCAGGCTGTAGCCGTCCTCGGCGTCGTAATAGTCCTCATAATCCGTGAACAGCATATCGGTGCCATTGGCGTTGGTCGCCCGCACAATGCGCCCGTCCGTACCGGAGAGCAGGTCATCGTAATAATATTCGATGCCCGCAAGTCCGTAGTCATCCGACCCTACATAGCCGACAACATGACAGGCAAGGCTGCTGTATGGATAATAGCGCTTGGACGCCTCCTCAATCTTGACGCCCATCAGGCCGTATTCCTCCTTGAAGGCACGCACCTGCTCGGCAATATCGTCGTCCACCTTCCGCGCCACGGTGGTATACCAGGAGGAGGTATTCTGCGTCAGCTCGTATATATCATCATATTCGAGATCCAATATTTCCGCCAGCGTGCTGGCGATAAGCTCGGCGTCCTCTTCGTACATCTCGATTTCCGCCGGGCTTATATAGATATTGCTTGTGGAGGCGCTCATGGCCAGAATATTCATGTTTCGGTCGTATATGGTGCCGCGTTTGGCGGAAACGGTCGTTTCCCGAAGCTGCTGTTCCACGGCGGCCGCTTCATATTCGTCGTGGTTTACAATCTGTATGATATACAGCCGTACCCCCAACACTATAAACGCAACTATGCCGCACACAATCAAAAGAAACAGTGTGCGGCGAAGCATCATACGGTTTGGTGACTTAGGTTCTTTGGATTTGCGTTTTTCTGACATAGGGTTCTCCTTTGGGTCGCTGTGTTCCTCTATCCGCTCCTTGTATTACCAGTATAATACGCTTGTCAATCAAAAATGCCATTAACAAACGCCCGAACGGAGTTCATCAGATCCTCCAGGCCCAGAGAGAACAGATTTGTCTCCTCGTGGGTAATGACCACAGCCTTGTCCCCGGCGGACACGCCGGAGAGGTAATATATCTGATCCTCCTGCGGTTCCTGCATCCCCAAAACGCTCTCGGCATACTCCTCCACATCCTTCAAATTGAAAGTGGTCTCATACTCCGCCGTCAGCTTGTCCTTTTCCGTTTCCAGCTCGGATATTTGGTCTTCCAGGTCGGCTGCCGTGCTGGAAAGATCCATCATCTCTACCTGGGCCAGCATCAGCATCACGCACAGCACCACCACGCACGCATAGGCAACAACGCTTATCACCGATATGTGGTTGCGGGTCTGCGCCTGCTCCTTGGCCCTGGTTTTTGTTTTGGTCTTTGTTTTTGTTCTTTGGCCAGGCCGTTCCTTGACCCATTCCTGTTCCTCAGGACTCTGCAGGGTCTCGCCGGGGTATTCGTACTGCTCCTGTCCCGCATAGGTATCGGGATTGCCAAAATCATAGGCCAGGGTACCATCGACGGCGCCGGTCACGAAGTTATAGCTTTTGAATGTCTTTATATTTTGCATAACTACACCTTCTCCGCAATTCGCAGGCGGGCGCTTCTGGCCCGCGGGTTTTCTTCTATCTCTGCTGCGGTGGGTACCACCGTCTTGCGCGTAACGCTTTTGAAGGTCTGGACAAATCCGCAGGTACACACGGGAAAATCCCGCGGGCAGGTGCAGCCGTTCTCCCTTTTCCGAATGGCCTCCTTCACCAGCCTGTCCTCCAGGGACTGAAAGCTGATGACCAGAAGCCGTCCGCCCGGCGTAAGCCGTTCCTCTGCCTGGTCGAGCATCCGTTCCAGCTCGCCCAGCTCGTCGTTGACAGCAATGCGCACGGCCTGGAAACAGCGCTTCGCGGGATGCTGTCTCTCCCGGCGGGCCGAGGCGGGCATGGTGTCCCGTATCAGCGCCGCAAATTCTCCTGTGGTCTCAATGGATCTCTGCGCCCGGCGTTCGACCACCGCCGCCGCAATACGTCCGGCGTAGCGTTCCTCGCCATAGCGCCAGAAAATGCTTCTCAGCTCCGCCTCCGACCAGGTATTCAAAACATCCCGGGCCGTCAGGGGCATGGTCTGATCCATGCGCATATCCAGCGGCGCGTCATGCATATAGGAAAAGCCCCGCTCCGCGTCATCAAGCTGCGGGGACGATACCCCCAGGTCAAACAGAAGTCCATCAGCCTGCTGGATACCCTGGCTGTCCATGATAGCGCCCAGGTCTCCGAAGCTCCCCTTCACCAGCGTGGCCCGCTCTCCGAACCGCGCCAGGCGCTGCCGGGCATAATCCAGGGCCATATCGTCCCGGTCAATGCCCAGAAGCCTCCCTGTGGTGAGCTTCTCCAATATTGCCTCCGAATGGCCGCCGAGACCCAGCGTTCCGTCCACATATATTCCGTCGGGACGGATGTTCAGGTATTTCACACATTCCTGCAGGAGAACGCTTCGATGCTCCATCAGAAATCAAGCGCCTCCATCACGGCCGCGATGTTCTCCGGCGAAGCCTCGCCGTCACGGATAGCGTCCCATTCGTCGCTGTCCCAGAACTCCGCGTGGTTGTTGCTTCCCAAAACGGTCACATTCTTCACGAGGCCCGCCCGCTCCCGCAGGTTCTGGGGCAGAAGCACCCGCCCCTGGGCGTCCAGCTCGCACTTGCTGGCAAAGGCATACAGGGGACGCA
>JAJBVW010000209.1 GCA_020866945.1 Oscillospiraceae bacterium | reverse complement strand
CAGCACGGGCGTCCATTACAAGACTATTAAATTGTACAAGGAGAGACATACAAATGGCTCAAAAGACAAAAAAAGAGGGTCTGCCGCTAGTCCACTGCATCATTACCGTTGCACTGATGATCTTCATCGGAATGATTCCCGGTGCAGGGCCTGTCACCAGCTACGGCATGAAGGTGCTGGGCGTTCTGGTGGGCGTCGTATACGGTATGTCCACAGTGGATGTATTCTTCCCGTCCCTGTGCGCCATCATTAAGCTGGGCCTTGCCTCGGGCAGCTTCAGCGATTCCGTTGTCAGTATGTTCGGCTCCACCACCGTGTGGGGCATGATCATGGTGTTTATCATTCTTTACGCCATGCAGGCCGAACACGTCACAGACTTTTTCGCCAACTGGATCATCAGCCGCAAGGTGATTCGTGGCCGCCCCTGGCTGTTCTCCTTCGCCGTGCTGCTGGGAGATTCCCTGCTGTCCATCATCTCCCCGGAGGCCGCCATGCTGCTGTTTTGGGAGATCATTTTTGCCGTGTGCGATACAGTGAAGATTGACCGCAAAAGTCCTTGGAGCGTCGCCATGATATTTGGCACCTGCTTTGCCTCCGGCATCGGCATTATCTATCTGCCCTTCATGCGAAACGGCCTGGTCGTCAACAACCAGTTCACCGCCATGACCGGCGGCATGATCATCGACCCGCTGAAATACATCGTCGCCATGATTCCTCTGGGCATCTGCGGCATTATCATCTTCATCCTGCTGTGCAAGTTCGTGTTCCGTATTGATGTATCCAATCTCTCCGAGATTGACGACAGCGTTGTAAATAAGGACGCTCTGGTGCTGAATATCCGCCAGAAAATCGTTATCGGTATTGTGGTCGCCATGATTGTGGTGCTGCTGGTCCCCTCCGTTCTGCCCGCCTGTGCGCTGAAAACAATGCTTAACGACCTGAGCCTTCTGGGGATAGCCTCTATCGTGGTGCTGCTGTTCTGCCTGATTCGCGTGGACGGCAAGCCCATTATTCGGATTCAGGAGGCCGCCTCCAAGGGAGTAATCTGGCCTATGGTCATGATGGTCGCCCTGATTGCCCCCATGGGTTCCGCTCTGACCTCTGACGACGCTGGCATTGTCACCCTTATCAGCAACGTCCTTACGCCGCTGGTCAGCGGCAGGCCCGCGTGGGTCTTTGTGGCAATCATGGTTCTCGTCAGCGTTATCCTCACAAACCTGGCCCAAAACCTGATTATTATGAGTCTGATGATTCCCATTGTGGTCGCTATGGCCGACACAGTGAACATCAACATCTATGCCGTTGTCATTCTCCTGGCTATCGGCACACACTATGCCGTGTGCCTGCCCTCCGCCTCTCCCTCCGCCGGCATGATGTTCTCGAACCCCAACTTCAAGCCCACCTTTGCCTACAGCAAGGGCCTCATCACACTGCTGGTGTGCTGCGTGTTCCTGCTGACGATTGGTTATCTCTGGACGAATCTGATATTCTGATTGTATTTTGCGACAAAAAGGACTGACAAAAATGGCAAAAAATCCAAATATAATCTTTTTTCTGACCGACGACCTGGGCTACGGCGACGTGTCCTGCATGAATCCCGATTCTAAGATTCACACCGGCCACATCGACCAACTGGCCCGGGAGGGGATGCGTTTTACGGACTGTCACGCCTCCTCCGCCGTCTGCTCCCCCTCCCGTTACGCCCTGCTGACCGGGCGGTATAACTGGCGCTCTGAGCTGAAAAATCTCGTTCTGCCCGGCACCTCCCGCGCCCTGATTGAGTCGGGGCGGGAGACCATTGCCTCCATGCTGAAAAAGCAGGGCTACCGCACCGCCTGTGTTGGCAAATGGCACCTGGGTATGGACTGGGAGACGGTGGACAATACCAAGCTGACCATCCATATGCCGCTGGTGGACAAGCGCCGCCCTGACCTGGGGCTGGACTACACCAAGCCCATCAAAAACGGCCCCAACGCAAAGGGCTTCGACTACTACTTCGGCATGGCGGCCTCCCTGGATCAGGCCCCCTACCTGTTCATTGAAAACGAGATGGCGCAGGCCGTCCCGGACTGCACCATTGGCAGCGACGACTGCGACCACGCCTCCCCCGGCACAGAGTTTCTTTATGACAAAGGCCCTGCCTGGAGCGGCTTCGACCTGGAACAGGCTGTCCCCACCTGCGACCAGAAGGTGCTGGACCTAATTGACGAGTACGCCGAGGGCGAGGAGCCGTTCTTCATCTATTACCCCACCCTTGCGGTGCATGGGCCGCTGCTCCCCATTGATGAATACAAGGGCCGCTCCGGCCTGGGGGCTTACGGCGATTTTGTTCTTCAGGTAGACGGCTTTATTGGCCGCCTGATTGACAAGCTGGAGGAAAAGGGCATTGCGGAGGACACCATTGTGGTGTTCACCAGCGACAACGGCTGCTCCTCCATTGTAGGCTTCGAGGAGCTTGCCAAGCACGGACACAATCCAAACTATATCTTCCGCGGCTCTAAATCGGACATCTGGGAGGGCGGCCACCGGGTTCCCATGATCATCCGCTGGCCTGGTCACATTCAGCCGGGGACGACCTGCGGGCAAACCATGTGCCTGGTGGACTTCTTCGCCACCTTCGCGGAAATTACCGGCTACCAAATCCCGGACAACGCGGCGGAGGATTCCGTGTCCAACCTGTCCCTGTGGAAGGGCAGCCAGGAGCCAATCCGGGAGGCCACCGTTCACCACTCCTTCTTCGGCTCCTTCTCCATCCGCAAGGGCGACTGGAAGCTGGAGATGTGCAACGGCTCCGGCGGCGGCACCCTGCCCAACTGGGCACCGGAGGCGGCAGATCTCCCCCCTATTCAGCTCTATCGACTGTCCGATGACATCGGAGAGCGGGAAAATCTTTGGCAGGAATACCCGGAGAAGGTAGAGGAGCTGAAGGCGCTGCTGACACAATATATTGTTTCAGGCCGCTCTACCCCCGGCTCCCCGCAGGAGAACTTCCCCTGTGAAAACTGGCCGGGTCTGGAATGGCTGAACGCAGAATAAGCCTTAATGAATTATCGCCGGACAGCCAGTGGCTGTCCGGCACCTGCACGCGTATTATGTCAAAACAAATCAGAGAGGTTAAGGGAAAGGTAGAAGATAGATGTTCATATTGTTGTTTTTGATCTGTCTGGCCGCCTCCACGCTGGGAGCAATCGCCGGGTTCGGTGGGGGCGTTATCATCAAGCCGGTGCTTGACGCCATTGGCGTTCTTCCGGCGACAACAGTCAGCTTTTTATCCGGCTGTACTGTGCTGGCCCTGTCTGTCTCCTCTCTGATACGTACCCGGAACAACGGGGTCAGGCTCCAGGTCAAAACCAGCACGCCCCTGGCCATTGGTGCGGTGCTTGGCGGACTCGCGGGAAAATGGCTGTTTCAGCTCGTACTGACCCTGTCAGGACAGGAGGAGATACTGGGCGGCATCCAGGCGGTGTGCCTGACGCTTATCAACATCGGCGTTTTCGTTTATGTCTGCACCAAGGATAAGCTTCCCTCCAAGCACGTGAAAAGTCCGCTGGCCGCAGTCATTATCGGCCTGATGCTGGGCCTAATTTCTACCTTCCTGGGCATCGGCGGCGGGCCAATCAACATAGCGGTTCTGTTCTTCTTCTTCTCCATGGACGCGAAGGAGGCGGCAAAAAACTCAATTTACATTATCATGTTCTCCCAGCTCTCCAGCATAGCAACGGCCCTTGCCACCAGCACCGTACCCGCCTTTGCGTGGCCCGATTTGATTTCTATGGCCTGCGGCGGCGTGGGCGGCGCAATACTTGGCGCGGCCATCTCCAAGCGGATGGACAGCGTAATGGTAGAAAAGCTGCTGCGTGTATTGCTGGTCATCGTCACCTGTATCGCGGGCTATAACGTGGTTCAATTTTTCGCGCTGTAAATCAAAGGGAGCTGAATGTTTAGTTCAGCTCCCTTTTGTTATGCCGGAATGGCTTCGTTTTCATGCTCTATATATCGGCAGAATATATAGAGACCACAAATAAGCTCTGCCGGAAACCCGACGTCACTCTCTATGCTCCATGCAGAGGACATACTCTGGCGCTTTGCCTGCAAAACGGCGTCGCCTTCATCAGTCAGAAGATAATCGTTCGCACCTCGGCGGGTCAAAAGATAATGACTATCCCCCAACTGGATAACCGCATGGTCAACCTCCGGCGCACGAAACGCCGGCCACCCTGCTACGGAGGGATCCTCCCGTTGAGAATATCCAGGCACGGCGGAGGCAATCGCTTCTCCCCTGCCGTCTGTCAGAACATATTTCAGCTCCCGGACATCCCGCCGCTCCGACGCGGCCTGTTCCACCTGGAGAATATCCGCCTTCAGGACAGCGGGTGACGCCGAGGTGGAGATAGTTTTTTTCGGCCCGAACAGGGCGTTTTTTATTTTTCCCAGAGGTTCCCGTCCACTCTCCTGGTAAAGAACATTCGACTTCATTACATATCGCATAGTATGCACCTCTTTTATTATTGCGCAAACGTTTTCTTAGTTTTCTTATTCTCTCCGAAGATTGATATAGCAAAATTAACTGTATGCTGTAAGAAAAAAATATATTAATTTCACTGTAAAGTCAACAAAAATAACTCAAACGATTGCGTTTCTTCTTTATCCCCACTGACACATTGCAATCTTACGTATTTTCTTTTTCAACTGGTTATGCTATGATTACATTACCGTATTCCCCCCAATTTCATAAAAGAGGTAGCACATCCTATGCGCATTATTATCAGCTTAGTTATGGCCCTTCTGATGGCCCTAAATTTCACAGGTTATGGCTCATTTCTCAAATATGGCGATACCGCTGTCATGTCAGAAAGCGTTGTCGAAGCATCTCCGGAGCCTACTCCAACTTCTTCCGTTGAAAATGACAGCGACAGCTCCGACGACTCCGCCGAAGACATTTCCATCCAGAATGGCACGACCTATGAGGAGATGGAATATCTTCATTATGATCCCGAAGATTTTTATGATACGCTGGAGCAAATGACTGCCCTTGCAGAAACTGGTGACAGCGACAGCGTTCTGGCGCTCTATAACAGCGCATATACCGCTTATCTGACGGCGGATGCCATGGGAACGCTTTCCTATATCCAATACTGTGCCGACGTGACGGATGAATACTGGTCGGAGGAAAGCGTCTACTGCGACACCCTGCTGGCAGAGATGGGGGATGCTCTGTGCATTGCCGGGCAGCAGGTGCTGGAAAGCTCATGCGGGGAGACATTTGCCGCCCATATAGGCGAGAGCGCTGCCGATATGTTTGCATCCTATGAGGCCATGACCGACCGGGAAGCTGAGCTGTATGCCCGGGAGTCGGAGCTTATTAACCAGTATTACGAGCTGATGAACCAGGAAGCGGACATCACCTATTCTTATTTAGGCGAGACCTGGACATGGGACAAGCTGGACAGCTATCGGGGTGAAAGCCTTTACTATAATGACTATGAGGGCTATGTGGAGGTCTATTACGGCCTGATGGCCGCCATGAACGATCTGGTCGGCCCCGTCTATGTGGAGCTTATGCAGCTGCGGGCAGCACAGGCGACGCTTGCCGGATATGACAGCTATACTGATTTTGTTTATGAGCTTGGTTATGGCCGGGACTATTCCGCTGAGGATGCCCAGTCTCTTTGCGACGCGGTGAAGCCCCTCGCCCGGGAGTTTTATGACATATATCACGGCCTGTATTATTCCGACCTCTGGTATGAATACGACAGCGTAACTCCTGTCATGGACGCAGAGGAGCTGCTGGCCGTCATGGAGAAGTATATGGGCGAAATAGACGATTCTCTGTCTGAGGCCCTAAACTATATGACGACATACGGCCTATACGACATCGGCACGGGTGCAAACCGAATCTCCGGGGCCTATACCACCACCATCACCCTGTATAACAGCCCTTTCGTGTTTGCCACGCTGGCCGGTGACTGCTATGATTTGGGTACCATGACCCATGAGTTTGGCCATTTTGCTGACGCCTATCTGAACCAGGATTTTAACTATCTGTCCGACATCGGCAGCTATGATCTTTTTGAAATACACTCCAACGGCCTGGAGGTGCTTTTCACCGAATTTTATGATGAGATTTTCACCTCCGGCGCGGATGTCGCTGAATTTATCGAGCTTGGAAACCAGCTTCTATGCGTCATAGAGGGCTGTATCTATGACGAGTTCCAGCGGGAGGTTTATGCGAACCCGGACATGACGCTGGATGAGATTAACAGGCTGTTCTGCTCCATCTGCGAGGAGTACGGTCAATACGAACCGCAGAATGTGGATTACTATTGGATGTATGTCTCCCACAACTTTGAAAGTCCCCTGTATTATATCAGCTACGCCGCCTCCTCACTGGCTGCATTGCAAATCTGGCAGCTTGCCCAGGAGGATTTCCAGTCCGGCGTAGACACCTATCTGTCCGTTATCAGCAGGGGTGCCTATGGAGACGGCTATCTTACTGTCCTGCAAAACTGCGGCCTGACTTCCTTCACACAGGAGGGCGCCGCATCCGACATTCTTGAACCAGTACTGGCTTATATGGAGCAGTTAGAGCGTTCTTCGTGACAGCTTCATATTCACATCATTTCCATATTTATTCATTTATACATTTCTATATATTTAGATTGATACATCCTGTATAAACCTGTTTTATACCGGATATTTC
>JAJBVW010000088.1 GCA_020866945.1 Oscillospiraceae bacterium | reverse complement strand
GCAACCGACAGCACTTTGCCGAACCAGACATCGTCCGCCATGAGCTTCAGCATGAGGAACTTTTGGTTTGTCAGCCGGAGCAGTGGGCAGCGCTGGTGCGGGAAAAGGCGCTGGGAATGGATTAAGAATTGGAAAGGATATAAACAGTATGATGATTGACAAACGGCTGATTCGTCTAATCGGCGGAAGCGGGCGATATGTGGCAGGGAATGTGCTGTTTCAGTGGGTTTCCCTCCTTGCCAATATTGCCATGATGACCGGCATCACGGCGTTTCTGGCCGGGCTTTTCACGGGAGAGGGACGGACAGTTGCCGCCACTGCTGCCGTGGTTTTGGCAGCGATTGCTGTGCGCTTCGTCTGCACCCTGGGGGCGTCCCGGATGAGCTATCTTTCCTCCAAGGCGGTGAAGCGAACCCTCCGGGAGCGGATTTATGAAAAGCTGCTGTGCCTGGGAGCCTCCTACAATGAGCAGGTCACGACCTCTGAGGTAGTTCAGGTGGCGGTGGAGGGCGTGGATCAGTTGGAAACCTACTTTGGGGCCTATCTGCCTCAGTTTTTCTATGCCATGCTGGCTCCGCTGACCCTGTTCGTATACCTGTGCTTTGTGAGCATTCCTTCGGCCATTGTGCTGCTTGGGTGCGTGCCGCTGATCCCTGTGGCCATCGCGGCGGTGCAGACCTGGGCCAAAAAGCTGCTGAGCAAATACTGGGGACAGTACACCGCTCTGGGGGACACCTTCCTGGAGAATTTGCAGGGCCTGACCACCCTGAAAATCTACCAGGCGGACGAATACAAGCAGGAGGAAATGAACCGGGAGGCGGAAAAATTCCGGCGCATCACCATGAAGGTGCTGACCATGCAGCTCAACTCCATTACCATCATGGACTTCATCGCCTATGGCGGGGCGGCCCTGGGCATCATCATGGCGGCTACCCAGTATGCAGCCGGACATGTAAGTCTGGCCGGGTGCCTGCTGATTATCCTGCTGGGGGCGGATTTTTTCCTGCCCATGCGGCAGCTTGGCTCTTATTTCCATGTGGCAATGAACGGCATGGCGGCCAGCGAGAAGATCTTCCGTCTGCTGGATCTGGCGGAGGAGGAGAAGAAAACGACTGCCTGTCCCACTGGCGGCTCCATCGTTTGCCGGGGCCTTCGCTTTTCCTATGAGCCGGAACGGGAGGTTCTCCACGGTGTAGATATGGAGTTTCCCCAGGGGAGCTTTGTTTCCGTCGTGGGCGAATCCGGCTGTGGGAAATCCACCGTTGCTTCTATTCTTATGGGGCGGAATCGGGGCTATCAGGGCCATGTCACCATAGGGGGCGAGGAGCTGCGGAATATCTGCGAGGGAAGCCTGATGGAGCATATTACCTATATCAGCCACCAGAGCTACCTGTTCAAGGGTACCGTTCGGGAAAATCTCCTGATGGGCGCTCCCAATGCGGACGACAAGGCCCTTTGGGAAGTGCTGGAGCAGGTGAAGCTGGCGGATTTTCTCAGAGGAGAACAGGGCCTGGACACCTGCCTGACGGAGCAGGGCAGCAATCTGTCCGGCGGCCAGCGTCAGCGGCTGGCTCTGGCCCGTGGGCTTCTCCACGACAGCCCGGTGTATATTTTCGACGAGGCCACCTCCAACATCGATGTGGAGAGCGAAAACGACATTATGGCCCAAATCCATGCCCTGGCAAAGCAAAAGACTGTGATTCTGATCTCTCACCGTCTGGCCAACGTGACCGCTTCCGACTGCATATATGTCATGGAGAGCGGCGCCGTCACGGAGCAGGGAACCCATGAAGCGCTCCTGGCGCAGGATGGCCGCTACGCCGCCCTATGGCAGGCCCAGCAGGCCCTGGAAAACTATGGAAAGGACGGTGGGGCGCAATGAAAAGAAGAAGCGGATTTACTGTTATGGGAAAGCTGATAGGACTGGTAAAGCCACTGGCTGGCTTTATGGTTTTGGCCATCTGCATGGGGTTGCTTGGCCATCTTTGCGCCAGCTTTATCACCATATTGGGCGGCTACGCGGTGTTGGCGCTTCTGGGGCTGGATGCGCCCTTTTCCCTGGGCGGCATTTTCGCCTGTGTGCTTCTCTTTGCTCTCCTGCGGGCGGGGCTGCGCTATGGAGAGCAGGCGTGCAACCACTTTATCGCCTTCAAGCTGCTGGCGTTGATTAGGGATAAGGTGTTCCGAGCGCTGCGAAGGCTCTGCCCCGCCAAGCTGGAAGGAAGGGACAAGGGGGATTTGATTTCCATCATCACCTCGGACATTGAGCTGCTGGAGGTGTTCTACGCTCACACCATCTCCCCGGCGGCCATTGCCCTTTTCTTCACCATAATTCTATGCCTGTTTATCGGTTCCTTCCACTGGGTGCTGGGGCTGCTGGCCCTGGCAGCCTATCTGATAGTGGGCATTGTCATGCCCCTGGCCGTTTCCAGGCTCAGCGGGGATGCGGGACAGCGCTTCCGAACTGGCTCCGGGGAGCTGTCCGGCTTTGTGCTGGACAGTATGCGGGGCCTGTCCGAGACCATCCAGTACGCCCAGGGAGCCAAGCGCCTTGGGGAGATGAACCGGCGCACGGATGATCTCTCTAAAACGGAGGAGCGGATGAAGCGAAGCGCAGGACTGAACAGCGCCGTGACCAACACGGTAATACTGCTCTTTGACCTTGCTATGCTTCTAACAGCCGCAGTTCTCTACCAGCAGGGGCAGGTAGACTTCACCGGGGTACTGATTCCCACTATCGCCCTGTTTTCCTCCTTCGGCCCTGTGGTGGCCCTGGCAGGGCTGGGCAGCACCCTGCAAAACACCTTCGCCGCCGGAAACCGGGTGCTGGACATTCTGGAGGAAACGCCGGTGACGGAGGAAATATCCGGCAAGACGACAGTCGCCTTCCATGGCGCGGCGGCAGAAAATGTGACCTTTTCCTATGGCGGGGAGACCATTTTGCAAAATGTTTCCGCCCAATTCCCTGAGGGACAGATCATCGACATTACAGGCAGAAGCGGCAGCGGCAAATCCACCCTGCTGAAGCTGCTGATGCGCTTCTGGCAGACTGGGCAGGGGAGAATCTCCATTTCCGGCGTGGAAATAAATTCCATCAACACGGCAAACCTGCGGGATATGGAGAGCTTCGTCACCCAGGAGACCCATCTGTTTCACGACAGCATCCGCAGCAATCTTCGCATTGCCAAGCTGGAAGCTACGGACGAACAAATCGAAACGGCCTGCAAAAAAGCCTCCGTCCACGATTTCATCATGACCCTCCCCCAGGGCTACGATACCCCGGTGGGTGAGCTGGGAGATACCCTCTCCGGCGGAGAGCGGCAGCGGCTGGGACTGGCGCGGGCCTTCCTTCATGATGCGCCCTTTGTGCTGCTGGACGAGCCTACCAGCAATTTGGACAGCCTGAATGAGGCGGTGATCCTCCGCTCCCTGCGGGAGGAGCGGGCGGATAAGACTGTGGTGCTGGTGTCCCATCGAAAATCCACCATGCGCATTGCCGATACGGTCTATTCCGTGGAGCATGGGAGAATGAGCTGATGAAAAGGGACACAGAGACCAAGCGGGAGCGGGAGAAGGAAATGGTTTTCCAGATGATCGCTCTCTACTGCAAAAAGAATCATCACACGAATGGAGCGCTCTGCCCCGACTGCGAGGCGCTGACCCAATACGCCTGGCAGCGCAGCGACAAATGTCCCTTTATGGAGACGAAAACCTTCGGCTCCAACTGCAAGGTGCATTGCTACAAGCCGGAAATGCGGGAGAGGATCCGGCTGGTCATGCGCTTTTCCGGGCCGCGGATGCTTTTTCACCATCCGATAACCGCCATCCGTCATGTGATCGAGACAAAAAAAGAACAAAACAAATTGAAAGGCAAGGAATTTAAAGCATGAAAAACAACGATTTGACCAATACGCTGCTGGAAAACACCCGGCAGGAGGCCGCTCCAACGCAGAAGGCGAAGCAGGAGAGAAAGAGCTTCCTGGGCTATCAAATCAAGGACATCGTCTTTCTGGCTATCATGTCAGCCGTTGTTCTGGTGACAAGCTCCTTTATGCCTCTGCTGCTCCACATTCCCGTGTTCGGTATCATCCAGATCGGGCTGGGACTGCAATTTTCCATGTTCCCCGCCATCGGTCTTGCCAAGGTGCGCTAGCCCCTGTCCTTGGTGTTTATGTCCGTATGCAGCGGCGTGGTGCTGCTGTTTATGAATACAGTGATGTTCCTGTGCCTTTTGGTATGCGCCCTGATCGCGGAGGGCGTGACGCTGCTGATTTTCAAAAGCTATGAAAAGGATGCCGCCTGCTTTTTGGCCTGTGCGGTGTACTTCCCCCTGTCCCTGCCGTTTTTGTATGTGTGGTATCAGATCATGGGCGGAACAGTGCTGGCTTATATCAACTCCGTCTGGTGGGTGACGGCGCTGATGTCCATTGCCGTGGTGGCTCTGTGCTGCCTGGGTTCTTATCTGGGCGTTCGCATATCCAGAGAGCTGAAAAAATCCGGGGTCTTGATGAAATGAGCGGGGATAAGAATATCCTCTATCCCCGGTCGGGCAGCCTGTCCGCCGTGGCTATATTGCTGTCTGGGCTGATTTTCGCAAAGGAACCCCTGTGTCCGGCGCTGCTGGCGGGCGTTTTTCTCTGGCTTATGCTGTTCGGCTGCTTCCGGGCCTGTTTGCGGGTGCTGCTTCCCCTGCTCCTGGTAGGCGGCGTGTTTGCGGGCATTACCTACGCCGCCTCCAGGGATGGGCAGACCGCGCTTGGCATGATGAACCGCACGGCGGCGGTATTCCTGGCAGTCATCCCCGGCATGAGCATTACCCCCGTGCAGATGACCCGCTGCCTTTCGTCGCTGCGGGCGCCGCGGGCGGTGACGCTGGGGATGCTGATCGCCCTGTCCTTCGTTCCACTGCTGACGCTGGAAATACGCCGGGTGCGGGAGGCCATGGCGACACGGGGCGCGGGCAGTCTTCTCAGTCCGCAGATCCTCTATCGGGCGTTTCTGATTCCCCTGATTACCCGGCTGGTCAATATTTCCGACACCCTGTCCCTGAGCGTGGAGACCCGTGGCTTCACCCTGAATGGGAAAGATTATTCTATTTATCATTTGCAGCGCTTTTGCCCGAAGGACGGCCTGTATATCCTGGGCGTTGGGGCAATGATTGCGGGAATGGCGGTGATCGCATGAGCGCGGTGGAATTGCGGGATGTCTGTTTTTCCTACGACGGACAGAATAAGGTGTTGGAACACGTTTCTTTCACGGCGGAGCATGGGCAGATCACCCTGCTGGCCGGCCCATCTGGCTGCGGGAAAAGCACGCTGCTGTCCGTTCTGAGCGGCATTATTCCCAACATCACGCCGGGCGACCTTGTCGGCGAGGTGTGTATTGACGGGTTGTCCATCCTGGGCTGCGGGACGGATGAGATTTGCCGCCGGGTAGGCATCGTTCTCCAGAACCCGGAGGCGCAGATCGTACATAAACAGGTCGAGGACGAAATCGCTTTCGGACTGGAAAATATCGGTCTCCCGGAGGAGAAAATTGCCCATCAGATCGACATCGTATGCGAGCTGATGGGTCTTGATAAGAGTTGGCAGACACGCACCCTGTCTGGCGGACAGAAGCAGCGGCTGATGACCGCTTGCGCGCTGGCTATGGGGCAGAGGATTTTGGTTCTGGACGAACCGCTGGCTAATCTGGATCAGGACGGCAGCCGGGAGCTGATGGAGCTGCTGCGCGACCTGGCCGGGCACGGCTATGCCGTCATCGTGGTGGAGCATAGGCTGGACATGGTGCTGCCTTACGCCGACGCGCTGTGGGCCATGGAGAAGGGAACGGTTCGCAAAATCGAGGAAAAAACGGCGTATCTGCGTACCCAGACACAAAAAATTGCAGACCCTCTCCCGCCCTTCGAGCCGGAAGATGATCTGTTTACATTGGAGCATGTCTCCTACCGAGTAGGGGATCAGGAGATACTGAGGGATGTTACGTTTTCCATACCAAGAGGCACCAGAATGGTCATTCTGGGCGAAAATGGCTGCGGGAAAACCACCCTGCTGCGGCTGATCGCCCGATTGAATCGCCTCTCCGGCGGAAATATCACACAATCTCTGGACCCAAAATTCGACCGGCGCTTCAAGCCGGGCAGAGCCTGGTTCCGGGCGGTGGGGGTGGTATATCAGAACCCCAATTATCAGCTTTTTATGCCGACAGTACGCCAGGAGGTGGCCTTCGGCGCGGTATCCGAAGCATACGCCGATGAAATACTGGAACAGTTTTCCATATCTCATCTGGCCCAGCGCCACCCCCAGTCCCTCTCTGAAGGACAAAAGCGCCGGGTGTCCATCGCGGCTATTGCGGCAACAAAGCCAAAAGTTCTTTTATTGGACGAGCCAACTGTGGGTCAGGACTACCAGGGGCTGAAGGAGCTGGTGGAGCTTCTTAACGCGCTGCATCGACAGACTGGCTGCACCATGATCACCGTGACCCACGACGTGCGCTGTGCGGAGGCTTTGTGCGACCGCGCGGTGCTGATCGAGGACGGCATGGTTCAGCGCCAGGGGGACAAGGAGCTTGTTCGTGTGTATTTTGGCGCGTGATAAAAGGCTCAAGGCTTTCAGTTGCCGATTTCTACAAATTATCAGATGTCTCTTAGTACCGTTACCTTTGAATTGCGGTCATAACAGCGTTTGGCGGCAGCTCTGATACCAGAACCGCCGCCATCGCTTTTTCCTTTCA
>JAJBVW010000062.1 GCA_020866945.1 Oscillospiraceae bacterium | reverse complement strand
CCATGACGTGCTGGAGGACACGGACACCACCTATGAGACCGTGGCCGCCCAGTTTGGCGAGGACGTGGCCAGCATCGTGGACGGCGTCACCAAGCTGACCCGCGTCCAGTACAGCAGCCTGGAAGAGCGGCAGATGGAAAACCTGCGAAAGATGCTCATGGCGATGGCCAAGGACATCCGCGGCAGCCTGATACAGCTGGCCGACCGGCTCCACAATATGCGCACGATGCAGTATCAGACCCCGGAAAAGCAGCTGTCCAAATCCAGGGAGACCATGGAGATATACGCCCCTATCGCTCACCGCCTCGGTGTGGAGAAGGTAAAGGACGAGCTGGAGGATCTGGCCCTGCTGTATCTTGACCCGGTAGGCTATCGGGAGATTGCCAACACCCTGGAAAAGCGCCGCCTGATTATGGAGCAGTTTTTGCAGGAGATGGAAAAGACCATTGAGGAGCGCATGGCCAAGGAGGGCATTAAATGCAAGGTCTATGGCCGTTTGAAGCACCTTTACAGCATCTACCGCAAGATGTACGCCCAGCATCTTGGGGTAGAGGAGATATTTGACATGTGTGCTTTCCGGGTCATCGTGGACGGGCTGGCGGACTGCTATAACGTGCTGGGCATTATCCACGAGATGTTCCGCCCGGTGCCGGGACGGTTCAAGGACTATATTTCCACCCCCAAGCCCAACAACTACCAGAGCCTTCACACCACGGTCATCGGCACGGAGGGCATCCCCTTTGAGGTGCAGATCCGCACCTGGGAAATGCACATGACCGCCGAATACGGTGTGGCCGCCCACTGGAAATATAAATCCGGCCCCTCCGGCCACAAGGAGGGGGACGAGGAGAAATTCGCCTGGATCCGCCGCCTGCTGGAGAGTCAGCAGGACTCTGAGGCTCAGGACTTCTACCACGACCTGAAGGTGGATATGTTCGACGATGAGGTGTTCGTCTTCACCCCTAAGGGGGATGTGAAGAGCCTGCCCGCCGGAGCCACTCCCATCGACTTTGCCTATTCCATCCACTCTGCCGTGGGCAACCGCATGGTGGGGGCCAAGGTGAACGGCCGCATCGTTCCCATCTCCTACCCTCTGCAAAACGGGGATATTGTCAGCATCACCACCTCCAACAGCTCCGCCGGCCCCAGCCGGGACTGGCTGAACATTGCCAAATCCGGCGAGGCCCGCTCCAAGATAAAGCAGTGGTTCAAGCGGGAGAAGAGGGAGGAGAACATCCAGCAGGGCCGGGAGATGTTTGAGGCGGAGGCCAAGCGGATTGGTCTTGCCATGGCGGACATCACCGACCCGGAGATGCTGCCTCATATCCTCAAGCGTATGGCCGTGCAGGATATGGACGACGTTTACGCCTCCATTGGCTATGGGGGCATGACCGCCTCCCACGCCGTTGGGCGGATACGGGACGAGATTCTCCGCAACCGCGCTCCCGCGAAAAAGACGGAGCTTGAAAAAATGCAGGAGCGGGCCGACCGCCGCCAGCAGCAAACGCCCCAGAAGGCTGTCCAGGGCGTGCTGGTGGAGGGGCTGGACAACTGCCTCATAAAATTCTCCCGCTGCTGTACCCCCGTGCCGGGAGACCCCATCGTCGGCTTCATCACTCGGGGCCTTGGCGTTTCCATCCACCGGCGGGACTGCGTGAACTATAAGCGGGATGCGGACGGGGGCCGCTGGATAAAAGTCACCTGGGCCGACGAGACCAGCGACTTCTACACCGCGGAGCTGCACATCACCTCTGACGAGCGCAGCGGCCTTGTAATGGACGTGGCCACTATCCTCAACGGGCTGAACGCCAGGGTGCGCAGTCTGAACGCCCGGGACACGGGCAAGGGTACCACCGTGGCGGCCATCACCCTGGACGTGAAAAACGCCGAGGAGCTGCAAACCATCGTTAATAAGCTGCAAACCATCCGGGGCATCCGGGATATTAACAGAGGTGGCATATGAGAGCGGTCGTAACGCGGGTGAAAAACGCCCGTGTGGAAATAGATGGGGCTGTCCACGGCCAGATTGGACAGGGCTTTCTCGTCCTATTAGGGGTTCACGTTTCCGACGGCCCCGCTCAGGCAGAGAAGATCGCGGACAAGATATGCGGCCTGCGGATATTTGAGGACGAGGCCGGGAAAATGAACCTGAATCCCCAAACCGCCGGGTGTCCGGCCCTGCTTATCATCAGCCAGTTCACCCTGTTCGCGGATTGCCACAGCCGCCGCCCCGGCTTTACCGAGGCCGCGAGGCCGGAGACCGCCGTTCCCCTGTATGAGCAGGTCATTCGCCTTTGCCGGGAGCGTGGCTTCCAGGTGGAGACGGGCGTCTTCGGGGCCGATATGCAGGTGTTCAGCCAGAACGACGGCCCAGTTACCATATTACTCGACACAAAGGAGCTTTGAAACCATGCTGATAAAATGTCTGCCCGTGGGGCTTTATGAGGCAAACTGCTATATCGTCACGGACGAGGACACCCTGGAATGCGCCGTCATCGACCCGGGGGATGAGTCCAACACCATTCTGAACTATCTGGAGGAGCATCACCTGACGGTGAAATATATCTTCCTGACTCACGGCCACTTTGATCACACCATGGCCGTCCTGCCCGTGAAGGAGGAGACCGGTGCCACCGTCTGCCTGAACAAAAAGGACGCCAACGCCGCGATTGCGGGAGAAGGACGCTTCACGCCCCCGGAGGACACGGTCTGGTACGGGGAGGGGGACATCTTCCATGTGGGCAGTCTGACCTTCCAGGTGATAGAGACCCCAGGCCATACCCCTGGCGGGGTGTGCCTGCTCTGTGGGGAGGCTCTGTTTACCGGGGATACGCTGTTTCGGGAGTCCTGCGGCCGGACGGATCTGCCCGGCGGGGATATGGCCACCCTTCTGCGCAGCCTCAAGCGCCTGTATGATCTGCCGGGGGATTATGAGGTCTATCCCGGCCATATGGACAGCACGACCCTCCAGCGGGAGCGGCTGTTTAACTATTATCTCAAATATGCCAATGATGTGGGGAAATAAACATACCCATTGAGTAGAATTTAGCGGCCCATTTGCTTCTGTTCACGATTTTGACACAATCCTATGATACATTAGGGTTAATAAAAAACAAATGCGGGCCTGGGATCAGTTTTCCAGCGTCCGTGATGGGAAAGGCGGCGGAGCGTGAAGCTGAACAAGACCCCCTGGGGAAAGCGGTGGATTCCCTATACCATCGCGGCCTGCGCCGCGGTCACGCTGTATGTGGTTCTGTCCCATTTGGGTATCGTGTGGAGCGGACTGCAAAGTATATTCCATTTTGTTGCCCCGGTGGTGTGGGCCATTGCCATCGCCTATGTGGTGGACATCCTGGTCTCCTTTTATCAGCGGCTGTTTTTCCGCCGGCTGAAAAAACAGTCTGTTGGCCATGTGATTTCCATTGTCCTTGCCCTTGTGACCATTCTGATTCTGATCGTCCTGCTGGCGGTGAATCTGATTCCTCAGCTCGTCGAGAGCATCACCGGCCTTATCAGCAACCTGTCGAACTATGCCGCCTCTCTGGGGGCGCTGATGGAGAACGCCCAGCTTGAAATTGCCGGAAACGAGATAGACCTGTCCAGCGTGGCGGAGACCCTGGAGACCCTGCTGCAAAAGGTTGTTACCGTTGTTCAGACATTTCTGCAAAATAACGTCAGCAGCATCATCAACACCGGCATCACTATCGGCAAGGGCTTCGTCAACGGTATCATCTGCATCATCCTGGCGATTTATTTCCTGACCGGCAAGTATCGGCTGAAAAAGAATCTCAAGGCTTTGTTCAGTATGAGCCTATCCCGCAGCCATTACCAGAGGGCGGTTCGGAGTTTCTCCAAATGCAACCATATCCTCCGGCGTTATATCACCTGCGACCTGCTGGATGGCCTGATTGTGGGTCTTGTGAATTATGCGTTCATGCTGGTGGCCGGGATGCCCTATGGGATGCTCATTTCTGTGGTCGTGGGCGTGGCAAATCTGGTGCCGACCTTCGGCCCTATTGTGGGCGGCGTTATCGGATTTTTTATTCTTTTGCTGATAAAGCCCTGGTATGCCCTGCTGTTTCTCATTTTTACCATGATTCTTCAGACCATCGACGGCTATATCATCAAGCCCAAGATGTACGGCGATACACTGGGTGTTTCCTCTTTGTGGGTGCTGGTCATGCTGATTGTGGGGGGCCGGGTGTTTGGAGCCATCGGCGTGCTGCTGTCGGTGCCTCTCGCCGCCATTTCCGACTATATCTTCCGGGATATGATATGGCCCTGGCTGAAGGCCCGCAAGGCTCGAAAAACCATGGAGGCCCGCTCCGCTCCGCCCCCCGACCCGCCCCCGGCGGCGCCTATGGACAAAAACGAATAACAAAAAAAGGGAGCTGTACCCAATTCGGTACAGCTCCCTTTTTTGGTTGTTGGATTTAGCAATCAGGCCCGGTCGGTGGGCAGGCCGGCGCGCTCGCGCTCGCGGATGGCGTCCTTGCGGGACAGGTTCACGCGGCCGCGCTCGTCGATCTCCGTGACCTTGACCCATGTCCAGTCGCCGACGTTCAGCACGTCCTCTACCTTCTCGGTGCGCTTGAACTCCAGATCCTTGATATGCACCATGCCATCCTTCCCCGGCACCAGCTCGATGAACGCGCCGATGGGGATGATGCGCACGCACTGACCATAGTACAGCGAGCCAACCTCGGGGACAAAGACGATGTTGTCAATGGTCTGCTTCGCGGCACGGCAGGCCTCGATGTTCTCGGAGGCGATGAAGATAGAGCCGTCGTCCTCGATGTCAATCTTGCAGCCGGTGTCGGCGGTAATCTTCTGGATGACCTTGCCGCCGGAGCCGATGACCTCACGAATCTTGTCGGGGTTTATCTGCATACGAATCATCTTCGGGGCGCTCGCGGCAAGCTCCGTTCTCGGCTCGGAGATGGCGGGGAGCATGACCTCGTCCAGAATCTGAATACGGGCCTCATGGGTGATTTCCAGGGCGTTTTTCACGATCTCATGCTTCAGGCCGTCGTTTTTCAGGTCCATCTGAATGGCGGTGATGCCCTTCTTGGTGCCGGCCACCTTGAAGTCCATCTCGCCGTGGAAGTCCTCCACGCCCTGAATGTCAATGAAGGTGGTGAAGTCGTCGCCGTCCTGAATCAGGCCGCAGCTGATGCCGGCCACAGGAGCCTTCAGGGGAACGCCGGCGGCCATCAGGCTCATGGTGGTGCCGCAGATGGAACCCTGGCTGGTGGAGCCGTTGGAGGAGAGAACCTCGCTGACCACACGGATGGCATAGGGGAACTCGTCCACGCTGGGGATGACGGCCTCCAGGGCCTTTTCTACAAGAGCACCGTGGCCCTGCTCCCGGCGGCTGGTGGAGCGGCTGGCTCTGGCCTCGCCGGTGGAGTAGCTGGGCATATTGTAGTGGTGCATGAACCGCTTTTCCGTGTCCTCCCAGATAGTGTCAAGCTTCTGGGCGGCGGAGAGTGTGTTCAGGGTGGTGATGGAAAGCACCTGGGTCTGGCCGCGGGTGAACAGGGCAGAGCCGTGTACGCCGGGGACAACGTCTACCTCGGCGGCCAGGGGGCGAATCTCGTTCATGGCCCGGCCGTCCACGCGCTTGCCGGCCAGCAGCCACTTTTTGACGACCTTCTTTTGCAGACGGTAGATAATCTCGTCCATATACTGCATCATGTCCGGGTGGGATTCCTCATACTTCTCCTCCATGGCGGAAATCCACTCGTTGACCCGGGCTTCGCGGACATTCTTGTCGTCCGTGTCCATGCAGTATTCCATGCCTTCGAACTCGTTGGCCACCAGGGTGTCGAACAGCTCATCGTCAAAGGCGGCGTGCTCATACTCAAACTTGGGCTTGCCGACCTCGGCTACCATCTGGTCAATCAGGTCAAGGACGGGCTGGAGCTTCTCGTGGGCCTGGACGATGCCCTCGTACATAATCTCGTCGGGAATCTCCTTGGCCTCGGCCTCAATCATGACGATTTTCTGGTGGGTGGCCGCCACGGTGACGGTCATCTGGTTCACGGCCTTCTCCGCATGGGTGGGGTTAAAGAGGTATTTCTCCCCGTCCCAGCCCAGAACGATACCGGCCAGGGGGCCGTTGAAGGGGATGTCGGAGATGGCGACCGCCGCCGCCGCGCCGATCATGGCGGTAATCTCCGGGGAGCAGTCCCTGTCCACATTCATCACCTCGCAGGCGATGACTACGTCGTTGCGAAGGTCGGAGGGGAACAGCGGGCGCATGGGCCGGTCAATCAGACGGGAGGCCAGTACGGCGGGCAGAGAGGGCTTGCCCTCCCGGCGCATGAAGGAGCCGGGGATGCGGCCCACGGCGTAGAGCTTTTCGTTGAAATCCACGGCGAGAGGGAAGTAGTCGATGCCGTCCTTGGGACGGGCGGAGGCGGTGACGGTGCAGAGGACCGTGGTGTCACCATACTGGGTGTAGACGGCGGCGTTGCAAAGCTCCGCCATGCGGCCTACCTCCATCTTCAGGGGACGACCGCAGAAGTCCATCTCCCAGCGGTGGAGAGAGTCAAATGTTTTGTGCTTGATAATCATGTCTTTCGTATCCTTTCCTATACTCCAAATCAATATCCAGGAAAGCCGGGAACCGGCTTAATCTGCATGGCTTTTGCCGGGACATGAAATATGGGAGGACTATTTACTTGTCCTCCCATAAAAAACCTGCATATCCCTCGGAAGCAGGTAAGCGA
>JAJBVW010000041.1 GCA_020866945.1 Oscillospiraceae bacterium | reverse complement strand
TTGACGGTGGAGGTCTCGTCCACGTTCAGGACGGAGACATAGCTGGTCTCGGTGACGTTCCAGACAGCGCCGTTCGTGAGGGTCAGGATGACGCCGTTGTTCACGGTTTCGGAGGCATAGCAGGTGACTTCGCCCAGGTTCTCACGGTTGCCGTATACCAGGCCGTCCTCGCCCACGTAATCCTCATCGGTGGAGGCCATCTCACGGTCGATGATGTCTACATCATGTTCAGCATAGCCGGAGGAGATGATGCCGGTCAGCTCGGAGTTATCCAGGGTGACGATCAGGTTCTTAGAGGTGAACTGGTGGCAGTTGTAGATGTCGCCGACCAGGGCGGTCTCGCCGGTGCAGTCCTCAAAATAGGCCTCCACAGCGGCGTTGTAGTTGTAGCCCGCGCCGTCGGCCCACATGGTGCTGGCAGCACCCCAGCTATTGGCGTTGGTCACATCGAAGCTCTCGTCCTTGGGGGCGATGGAGTCGTCGATCTCGATGGTGGTACCGCCGGTGGAGCCGGGATCGTCAGAGTCCATGGCCAGCACCAGCACGGGGGCGTTGATGAGAGAGTTGCGGACATACAGGTTGGAGCCGGTAGCACCGGAAATCATCTCGGAGGAGGAAGCGTCCTCGTCGATGTTGTCCTGGGTGTAGCCGTCGCCGGTTCCCTTGTAGATGAAGGCGATCTCGCCGGCGTTCAGCACGGAATCGGCCACGAAGGTGATGCCGCCGGCGTTGGAGTGGCACATCACGATGCTCTTGGTGGCGTCCACGACGGTGCCGTTGACGTAAGCGGAGGAGGCGTACTCATTGGCCTCCACGTTGCCGTAGCTGGCGTCGATGACGCAGCCGGAGTAGACGTTGATGTTGGAGCCGATGGAGTAGGAGGAATACCCAGTGCCGGTGGTGTCGATGTCCAGAATGGTCAGGGTGGAATCCACCAGGGTATTCTTGCCGGTGTAGTAATACAGGCTGTAGTCGTTGGTGTTCTCCAGAGCCTGAAGAGCCTCGGCGGAGTCAACGGCATCCAGCTCGGCCAGATACTCGTCGGTCAGGCCGGTGGCGGCCACGGCGAACTCGGCCAGGGTCATGATCTCCCCGTCCTCGTTGGCATAGCCCTCGCCCTCTACATAGGCGGCGGTCAGCTCTTCCAGATCCTCAGCCGTGGGGGCCTCGGTGCCGTCCACAGACAGGCTGGCCCAGCCGAAGGAGTCGATGGTGGTGTTGTAGTAGTAGATGTCATAGTAGTCGCAGTACTGGCAGGTACGCACGACGCCGTGCAGACCCAGGACCCAAACAGCGGCATCCTCCGCCTCGGCGTCGCCGGTGGAGGTCAGGCTGGAGTTGGAGACATAGACCGTGGGATAGGAGTCGTGGGTGCTGAGACCGCCGAAGAGAGCGGTGCGGGTCACACCGTCGCCCACCACGGTGACGTTGTCGATGTACACGGTGGAATCGCCGGTGACGGCAATGGCGCAGCCCTCGCCGGTGAAGTCGTTGCCGCCGGACTCATGGTTGCCGGTCTGCAGGATGTGGAAGGTGGAGTCAGAGATGCTGTACTCCCCATTGATGACGGTAACGATGCTCATGCTGGCCTGGTCGGCGGTAATGTCCGCGCCGGTGATGCCGTTCTCGTCATACTCGCCGTTGACGGCGGACTCCGCCACGATCAGCTCGTCCTCGTCCTTGGTCAGCAGGGACTGGGTCTGATATTCCTCGGAGCCGTTGTCGCTGGTGGTCAGGGGGACGACCTCCAGAACGACCTCGCCCTCATAGGTGCCGGCGGCCTGGGTCATGGTGACGCCGTCCACCGTCATGATGACGCAGTAGCCGTCCGGGGCCACATAGGTGACGCCCTCCTCGATGGTCAGGCCGTCGGGATAGGTGGTGGTCTCCTCGATGAGGATCTCCTCGCCTGCTGCCTCCGCGACTTCCGCTTCGCCGCTGGCCTCGCTGGAAGCCATAGCGGTGGTGCAGAGGGCGAAGAGCATGGTGAGCACGAGCAATACGCTCAGCAGTTTTTTGGTTGCCTTCATTTGGTTCCTCCTTAAATAATTCAGCAGTCAGCCGAACCGGCCCCTTGCCGGTTCATACCTGTGCAAACATAGTTTAATGTTTGTCGACAGTAATGTCAAGTAAAATTGCTGAAAAATAAAGGATTGCTTAAATGTTTATTCGTGTAAAATCTACAAATCCGGATGGATAATAACAGTATTTTAATAAAATGCGTCATTTTATAAACAAACGTTTATTGTTCAAGCTCATAGGTTTGCCCGCCGATGGTGACGCTGACGGCGTCTCCCAGGTCGATGGCGTCGGCAAAGTCCATGACCTCCATCAGCGTATCGTCCTCAATGGCGAGGCAGCCTCCGGTGGGGAGCCACAGAAGCTCCGTCCCGTCCGCCAGGGTCAGATAGGTACCGGCTTCGGATAAAAATTGCAGGGCGCTGTTTTGCCAGTCAAGATATGCCTGGGTCTGGGTGCCCTGGAAATATTGCCGCTCCAGGTCGTATATCCCCTCGATATGGCAATACAAAATCAGGCAGCCGGTGTGTACTTCCACGCCGGTAATCTGGCCTGTCTCGCCGGTCTCCTGGTTTTCAAAGGAAACGCTCTCCAGAGCGAGATACACGCTCTCGTCCGTGGCGGGGACATCCACAGAGACCGTGCCGACTCGCTCGATGGAAAAATGCGTGCCCTCCTCCGATTCGGTTCCCCCATAGATCGTCAGCCGGAGGCTGTCAGACTGGATGTTTTCCCGGAGAATCGTCACCCGAACCACCGCCCACCGACCGCTTTGATAGCTGACAGCCTGGGCGGGGATGTAGCCCGCATCCTCCGCACCCTGAAGCTGCACGCGCCATACATAGCTCTCATACTGTTCCTCCGTCACGGTGGAAAGCCACAGCTCCACGGTGAGGAAGCTGTCGCTGTATACACTGCTCCCGGCGGCGGCGTATACCTCCCCGGCACCGCTGTGGTGAACGTCGGCGTAACGGGCGTTTTCCGCCTCGGTCACGGTGTCGTATTGGATATAGTCCGGCACAGCGCCGCTGTCAATGCCCAGAAGCATTCGCAGACTTTCCGATATTTCTGCATAGCTGAATCCGCCCACGGCCATGGCGGCGCAGGAGAGAAGGAGTACTGCGGCGGCAAAGGCGGCGGTCATTTTCAGCGCCACGCGGCGTTTTTTGACAGGCACGGGGCTGGGCCGACCCTGTGCCAGCGCTTCCATAATGCGCCGGTCTGCGGCGGGGGACAGGTTCACCTGATCCCATGCGTCACGATAGACTTGCTTCATCGTTCGTCCTCCTTTGATAATAGATCCCGCAGATGCCGCCGCGCCCGGCTGAGCCGGGAGGTGACGGCGGTTTGGCTGATATGGAGAATCCCGGCGATCTCCCTGGTGGAATATCCCTCGTAATAGTGCAGATACACCGGCACCCGCTCCCGGACGCTCAGGGCCATGACCGCCCAGAAGATGTCCGCCTGCTCCTCGGTTTCAAAGGAAAGCTCCTCTGTCAGCGGCTCCGTCCGGCGGCGCCTGGCCGCCCGGAGCTGGTCTCGGCAGAGATTCGCCGTCACGGCGGCCAGCCAGGCCCGCTCCTTTCCGGGGCGGACGGATTCCTGCCGTTCCAGGAGCTTTAGAAATACGCTCTGGCAAATATCCTCCGCGTCGGGCCGGGATTTCATATAGCTCAGCGCCAGGTGGTATACCATGCTCTTGTGGGCCTGATACAGCTCCTGCACATCCAAGAGACTCACCTCCTCATCCTCATTCTGTCAAGGAGACGAATAAAAGCCCCCCTTTGTCACAAGGGGGGAAGGAAAATATAAAAAATTATTCCAGCACGCCCTCCCCGTCGGGAGACAGGGTCAGGGTGCGGTAGGGCTGGCCGTCCAGGGTGTACCAGGTGAATCTGCTGCCATCCAGGGTCATGTAGCTGTGGGGGGAGCCGTTTTTGGGAATAGAGACGGAGCCGGGGTTTAAAAACCAGCGGCCCTCCTGCTCCCGCCAGGCGGGGACGTGGGTGTGGCCGGAGAGCATGACCTCGCCGCGGGCCAGGAAGGGCGGGGGAGAGTCGGGGCTGTAAAGATGACCGTGGGTGAGAAACAGCCGCCGACCCCCCTCCATAATCCAGCCGTAATCCGCCGTGATGGGGAAGCTCAGCACCTGCTGGTCTACCTCGGCGTCGCAGTTTCCCCGGACGCAGATGAGCCTGTCCGCCAGGCCGTTTAAAAGTTCGATGGCCTGCTTCGGCCCGTATCGGTCGGGCAGGGCGTTGCGGGGGCCGTGATAGAGAAGGTCTCCCAGCAGGAGCATATAGTCCGCCTGATGGCGGGAAAAGGCGTCCATCAGCTCCTGGACGCAGGGGGCCGATCCGTGGAGGTCGGAGGCGATGATGTATTTCATGAGATTCTCCCTTCTGTGGGTTATTTTGGGCGATTTCCGAAAAACGGGATTGACCGCCGGGCTATTCAATTTTATAATAGAGATTATTACTTTAACTGTGAGCGGAGACGCTCCCATATATATGAGGTGAAAAGAAGAATGGAACAATTTCGCGGCAGCGCGGGGTATGTGGCCTCGCCGGAGCTGCTTGGCAGCGTGAACATCACCATGGCCCTGGAAAAGCCTCTGCTTGTAAAGGGCGAGCCGGGGACGGGCAAGACCATGCTGGCCCAGGCGGCGGCGGAGGCCCTGGGAATGGAGCTTCTGGTGTGGAGCATCAAATCCACCACCAAGGCCCAGGACGGGCTGTATGTATACGACACCGTCCAGCGGCTGTATGACAGCCAGTTCGGGGCGGATGTGTCCGACATCGGCAAATATATCAAGCTGGGTATGCTTGGCCAGGCCTTTAAAAAGGAATCCCGCTGCGTGCTGCTGATAGACGAGATAGACAAGGCGGACATCGAGTTCCCCAACGACTTGCTGTGGGAGCTGGACAGGATGGAGTTTTACATCCCGGAGACAAAGGAGACGGTGACGGCGGCCCAGCGGCCCCTGGTCATCATCACCTCCAACGCGGAAAAGGAGCTGCCGGACGCCTTCCTGCGCCGATGCATTTTCCACTATATCGACTTCCCCGACGAGGAGATGATGGAGAAGATCCTCCGGGTACACTTTGATAACCTGGAGGAGAAGCTCCTGCATCAGACGCTGGAGGCGTTTTACGCTGTCCGGGCCTTGCCGGGGCTGCAAAAAAAGCCCTCCACCTCAGAGCTTATCGACTGGGTGCAGGCCCTGCAGATTGGCGGCATAAGCCCCAGCCGCATCCAGAAGGAAATGCCCTTCGCCGGGGTGCTGCTGAAGAAAAACGAGGATCTGGATACCCTGACCCGCGCCCAGAAAAGCAAGCGCTGGTAAGGCGATGTTCACAGGTTTTTTCTTTCTCCTCCGGGCCAGGGGGCTGAAGGTCTCCCTTCAGGAATGGCGGACGCTGCTGGAGGGACTGGAAAAGGGCCTGCACGGCTCTTCCCTGACGGGGTTTTACTATCTGGCGCGGGCCGTGCTGGTGCATACGGCGGCGGATTTTGACCGCTTCGACCAGGTGTTTTTAGAGTATTTTCGGGACGTTCAGCCCTTCGACGAGCTGCCGAAGGAGCTGGAGGAGTGGCTCTCCAAGCCCATCGACTCGGTGGAATACGACCCCGCTGCCCTGACCAATCAGGGCCTTGACATCGAGACCATCCGCAAAATGCTGGAGCAGCGAATGCAGGAGCAGCACGAGCGCCACGACGGCGGCACCCACTGGGTCGGCACCGGCGGGGCCTCCCCCTTCGGCAATTCCGGCTATTACCCCGGCGGCATCCGGGTGGGGGGCCAGGGCCGGAACCGCTCCGCCTTGCAGGTGGCGGGGGAGCGAAACTTCCGGGATTTCCGGGAGGACACGGTGCTGGAGACCCGGCAGTTTCAAATGGCTTTCCGGCGGCTGCGGCAGTTTTCCGCTCTGGAGGACGGGCCGAAAACGGAGCTGGAGCTGGATGAGCCCATCAAGCAGACCGGGGACAACGCCGGGCAGCTCCGGCTGGTGTTTGGCCGCCCCCGGCGGAACACGGTGAAGCTTCTCATGCTGTTCGACTCCGGCGGCTCCATGTGGGAGTTTACAAAGCTCACCGCGAGCCTGTTCCAGGCCGTCAGCAAGGAGTCGAAGTTCAAGGATTTGAAGATCTACTACTTCCACAACTGCTTTTACGACGACCTGTATACTGCCCCCGGCTGCCATCACGCCACCGCCGTCAGTACGGAATGGGTGCTGTCCCAGCTGGGCCAGGACTATAAGGTCATTGTGGTGGGGGACGCCTCCATGGCCCCCTATGAGCTGTTAAGCCCTGGCGGGTGCAGCGATTATTACACCTATAACAAGGAGCCGGGCATCGACTGGATCGGAAAATTCACCGGCCGCTATGACCGCATGATATGGCTGAACCCCTTGCCGCAGGATAACTGGGAGCGGGGCTACGGCAGCGACACCATCCGCATCATCAAAAAGGCGGTGCCTATGTACCGCCTGACCCTGGAGGGCTTACAGCAGGGATTGAAATACCTGACCGCCGCACGGTAAATGGATTAAGCCCTTCGGGCCGCTTTTTTCGGAACGCGGAGATGGATATACCACAGCAGCGCTCCCAGGCCCGCCCCGCCGACCATGTTCCCCAGGGTGACGGGCAGCAGGTTTTTCCACAGAAAAGCCCCCCAGCCAAGCCCCGCCTCTGTCACCCCGTAGCCGAGGCAGGCGAACAGGCCCCCGGGGATATAGAACATATTGGCCACGCTGTGTTC
>JAJBVW010000169.1 GCA_020866945.1 Oscillospiraceae bacterium | reverse complement strand
GATGTGGAAGCTCTCGGCGCGGTTGTTGCAGACGGCGCCGTTTTCGGAGAAGCACTCATAGCGTATTTTCAGCTTCTTCGGCTCGGCGAGGATGATTTGGGATTTTATAATGACCTCACCGGGGTAACGGACGGGGGCCAGGTATTCCAGATTCAGGCTGACCATCACCGGGTCGATGCCCAGCTCGTGCTGCAGAGGCCAGGGAAAACCGGCGTTTTGCAAAAGCTCCATCCGGGCGATTTCATACCAAACGGGATAGACGGCGTGGTGGACGATACCCATGGGGTCAAGGTCGGGATAGCGCACCTGTATGATTGTTTCAGTCATAAGCTCACCTCATAAAAAATTTATATCATGTAATAGAAAACCGCGTCTGCCTTGATGATAGCAGACGCGGTGCGTTTTTGCAAATTAAATTACAGGGAAATGGAGACCGGCTCGGTCTTGCCGTCACGCAGGCAGTGGCGGGTGATGCCGAGAATCTCGCGGGCGTCGTCCGCCGTGGCGATGGTGCGGCCGGCGATTTGGGCCAGCTCCACAGCGCGCTCCACCAGCATGACGTTCGTGGCAATAATCTTCTTGCCGTCAGGATCCTTGCCGTAAAGGATATTGTCCTCCAGACCGACGCGCAGGCCGTCGCAGCCGAGAGCCAGACCTGCCAGCATCATGGGCATATGGGCCTTGCCAATGCCGGAAACAGACCAGGTTGCGCCTTCGGGCAGATGATCCACCATCCAGGCCAGGGACTGCGCTGGGCCGGGCGCGGAGCAGCCCACGCCCATAATGAACTGAATGCGAGGCGGCTGGGGGATGTTCCACTTGTTCACATAGTACATGACGGAGTCGATATGGCCGGTGTCGAACACCTCAAACTCCGGCTTCACGCCGGTCTTGACGACCTCCTGAGCCAGCAGGTTCAGGAAGCGGGGGTGGTTCTCAAAGATGTAGCTGTTGGACCAGTTGATTGTGTTCGGGTCGAAGGAGCACATTTCAGGCTTCAGCGCGCCCAGGTGCTGAAGGCGCTTCACGTCCTCATACTCGCCGCCAGAGGTGGTCAGGTTAATCAGAATGTCAACCCCGGCCTCCTTGCAGTACTTGCGGGACAGCTCCACCGTCTCGGTGAACATTTGCAGGCTCATGGATTTGTAGCCAATCTGCATCTCGCCGTCCACCATTTTGTCCTCACGGACATGGATGTGGGCGATGGAAGCGCCGGCCTGGGCCACGGCTACGACCTGGCGGGCGATTTCCTCCGGCGTATAGGGAACCGTAGGAGCCTGGGACTTCTTGGTGCCAGCCCCGCAAAGGCAGGCCTGAATAATAATTTTGTTGGACTTAGACATAATCTCTACCCTCTTATATAAGTATTAAAATTTAATAAATATCAGCACATTTCTATAACAGTCGCCTGGCCCATGCCGCCTGCGATGCAGAGCGTGGCGAGACCGTATTTCAGGCCGCGCTTTTTCATCTCGTGAACCAGGGTGACGATGATGCGGCTGCCGGAGGAGCCGACAGGGTGGCCCAGGGCGATAGCGCCGCCGTTTACGTTGATGATGTCCATCTTATCCTCCCAGCCGAGGAGCTTGATGCAGCCAAGGCTCTGGGCGGCGAACGCCTCGTTCAGCTCGATGAGCGGGATGTCGTCCATGGTAAGACCGGCGTGCTTCAGCGCCTTGGGAACGGCGTACACGGGGCCGAGACCCATCTGCTGCGGGTCGCAGCCGGAAGCGCCCATGCCGATGATTTTCGCAAGAGGCTTGAGGCCCAGCTCCTGGGCCTTCTCCTCGCTCATCAGCAGCAGGGAGGAGGCGCCGTCGTTCCGCCCGGAGGAGGAACCGGCGGTAACGGTGCCGGTCAGGTGGGAGGAGTTGAACATCTTGCCGTCGTCATGGACGTCGATGCTGAAAACGGGCTTGAGCTTCGCCATTTTCTCCTCATTGGTGGTGCGGTTGGGGAACTCGTCCGTGTCGAAAACGATGGGATCCTTCTTCCGGCCCTGGGGAATGGTCATGGGGACAATCTCGTCCTTGAAGCGGCCGGAGTCGATGGCGGCGATGGCCCGGCGCTGGCTCTCCAGGGAGAAGGCGTCCTGCTCCTCGCGGGTGATGCCAAGCTCCTGCGCCACGCGCTCGGCGGTAGCGCCCATGTTATAGCGGCCGTAAATTTCCTCCGGCTGGCTCTTGAACTGGCCCTCGGTCAGCGCATCCACAAATTCGGTGGTGCCGGTGCCCACGCCCCAGCGGGCGTTGCGCACATAAAAGACAGCGTTGGACATACTCTCCGTGCCGCCGGCGATGACCACATCGTTCACGCCGACCATAATGCTCATGGCCCCATTCTGCACGGCGGTCATGCCGGATGCGCACTGGCGCATGACGGTGTGGGCGGCGCACTTTTCCGGGATGCCGACCTTGAGGGCGGCGACCCGGGCGATGTTCGGCTCGTCAGAGGTCTGGCGGCAGTGGCCCAGAATGACCTCGTCTATCTCGCTAGGGTCGATGCCGGAACGGTCAAGGTTTCCCTTGATGGTGGCGCAGGCCATGTCCAGGGCGGACAGAGGCCGGCAGGCCCCGCCCATCTTGCCCACGGCGGTGCGGCAGGCATCCACGATGACTACATTTTTCGTTTCCATGATGAACTGTGTCTCCTTCAACGCGCTGGCGGATAAACCGCTCATATTATTCATATAGTGATAATATAAACCTTGGAATTGTACGAATGTCAACCACTGCGAACAAAAAAAGACGCCGTCTGCAACGGCGTCTTTTTAAGGACATTACATCAGATTCAGAATCAGGGTCAGCAGAACAAAAGCGATTGCGACCCACTTGGTCATTTTCGCGAGCTTCGCGTCCCAGGTTTTTGCCTTGGTCTTGGTCATAAAGGTATCCGCCCCGCCGGCGATGGCGCCGGACAGGCCGGAGCGCTTGCCGCTCTGGAACAGAATGACGACAATCAGGAAGATACCGGCGATAAGCTGCAATATAGTCAAAGCAAGAGTCATTTTTTGAACCCACCTCTTTAAAATTTCACTAGGAAAGTATACCATACCTGCTCAGGTAAAGCAAGTCTTTTTTTCTTGTTAAAGGGAATTTTGCGGATTTTTTGATAAACAGCGTCTGTTTACAGCGTGTCAGGAGCCGACCCATCCAGCGGAGCCAGAACCTTTTTGAACTTAATGCGAAACAAAATCATGGTGAAGGTCACGGCCAGCACGTCCGCCGCCGGCTCGGCCAGATAGACGGCCAGCGCTGGGTCGGCGGGGAAGCGACGCGGCATGAGATAGCTAAACGGCAGCAGCTGGACGAACTTTCGCATAATGGACACAAGAATGGATTCTTTCGCCATGCCCAGGGAGGTGAAGGCCATCTGGCAGGCGGTTTGGATGCTGAGGAGGAACATCACCGCAAGATAGATGCGCAGGGCGGTTTTCGCATAAGCGACCAGCGCCCTGTCCGAGGTGAACAGCCGCGCGAAAACTCCGGGAAACACCATGACGCAAAGCCAAAGAACGGCGGCGTAGGCGATGCTTGCCTTCAGCAGCAGACGATAGGTGGCCCGCACCCGCGCTCCGTTTCCCGCGCCGTAATTATAGCTCATGATGGGCTGCACACCTTGCCCCAGCCCCTGTAGGGGCATCATGGCAAACTGCATCACGCTCGTGAGAATGGTCATGGCCCCCACGGCCATATCTCCTCCATATTTCAGCAGGGAGGAATTGAAGCAGATGGAAATAACGCTCTCGCTGGTTTGCATGATGAAGGTGGCCAGCCCCAGCGCCATGCAGGGACAAATAATCGAAGCCTGGAGGGTCAGGTTTTCCCGTTTGATTTTCAAAACAGTCCGTTTTCCCATCAGAAAGGACACTACCCACAGGCAGGAGGCTCCCTGAGAGATGACGGTCGCCAGGGCCGCACCCCGCACGCCCATGTCCAGGGCATAGATGAATATGGGGTCGAGGATAATGTTGCACACGGCCCCGATGGTGACGGACAGCATACCTGTCCTGGCGAAGCCTTGGGCGGTGATGAAGGCGTTCATCCCCAGGGTAAGCTCCACAAAGATGGTTCCGACGGCGTAGATATTCATATAGGCGGCGGCGTATTCGATGGTGGCCTCGCTGGCCCCAAAGGCCAGCAGCATGGGACGGGAAAAGGCCAGCAGCACGGCGGTCAGAATAATAGAGATAATTAGCTGCATGGAAAAGCAGTTGCCCAGTATCTTCTCCGCCCTGGCGTTATTGCCCTTGCCCATGGCAATAGACGCCCTGGGCGCGCCGCCGTAGCCCACCAGGCAGGCGAAAGCGGACACCACCATGATAAGCGGCATACATACCCCTACCCCGGTCAGCGCCAGGGCACCCGTGTCCGGAATATGGCCAATGTAGACCCGGTCTACTATATTATAAAACATATTGATGAGCTGGGCCGCCACTGTCGGCAGGGCCAGCTTAAACAGCAGCCGCCCGATTGGCTCGGTGCCAAGAAAGCTCTTTTCCTGTTCCCCCGTCAAGATAGAACGCCTCCAAGGTGTAGTTTTCTTTCCCATAGATTATAGCACGGCGCGGGGGAAAAAGCAATCGTGGACAAGGGGCAGAAGTCAGTGCTATAATAGTTGGAAATTATAGGGAATGAACATTTAAGGAAGCGCTGAATCAACCGGCGCAGGCAGCGCCGTGGCCAAAGCCGGATTTATGCAGAGCTTCCTTAAAAAGGGAGGGGGAGCGACAATGAGCATGGAGCGGGTGTCTGTTGTCCGCTGCGAAAGCTATGACGCGGCGGTTTGCCGTCAGGCGCTTTTGGAGGTGCTGGAGCCTGTCGGCGGCCTGGAATTTATAAAGCCCGGTATGCGGGTGGGGATAAAGGCCAATCTGGTGGCCTTTTTAAAGCCGGAGGCGGCGGCCACTACGCATCCGGCGCTGCTGTCGGCCCTGGCGGAGCTTATCCGGGAGTGGGGCGCTTCCGCCGTCATCGGGGACAGCCCCGGCGGGCTGTATACGGCCGCGTATGTCAAAAATGTTTACCGGGCCACCGGGATGTATGAGACAGAGGCGGCGGGTGCGGCGCTGAATATGGATTTCAGCCAGAAGCAGGCGGATTTCCCGGAGGGACGGGTGGCGAAGACCTTTCAGTATACCGCCTGGCTGGAAGACTGCGCCGTGCTGATTAATTTCTGCAAGCTGAAAAGCCACGGCATGATGGGCCTTTCCGCCGCCGCAAAAAATATGTTCGGCGTTATCCCCGGCACGATGAAGCCGGAATATCATTATAAATACCCGAACCCGGCGGACTTTGCCCGGATGATTGTTGACCTGGATGAGTATTTCCAGCCCGCCCTATCCATTGTGGACGGAGTGATTGGAATGGACGGCAACGGCCCCACGGCGGGCGACCCCAAGCCCATGGGGCTGCTGCTGGCCTCACAATCCCCTCACGCCGTCGATTTGGCTTGCGCCCATTTAATCGGCCTGGAGCGGGAGGATGTGCCGACCCTGGAGGCGGCCTATGAGCGGGGACTGATACCCGCCCGCTGGCAGGAGCTGGATATAGCCGGGGATTTGGAGTCGATGGTGGTGAAGGACTTCCATAACGTGCGGACGAAAAGCGATATTCTTTTCTGGAACGAAAGCCGCGGCCCGGTGAAAAAGCTGGCGGGGAAATTTGTTCAGAAGTGCCTGAGCGCTGTCCCCAAGGTGACGGCTGAACAGTGCGTCGGCTGCGGCAGGTGCGCCGATATATGCCCGGCCAAGGCCATCACGATGAAAAATAAACTGCCCCATATCGCCCGGCAGGCGTGCATCCACTGCTTCTGCTGCCAGGAGTTTTGCCCCAAGGGGGCCATGAAGGTGTACCGGCCCCCGGTGGCCCGGCTGCTGAACCGATAAGGAGGATATTTATACGATGTATTTTGACACCCATGCCCACTATGACGACGAGTGGTTTGATGAGGACAGAGACGAGGTACTGCGCGCCTTGCCGGAGGCGGGGGTGAGCCTGGTGGTGAACTGCGGCTGCGACGAAAAATCCAGCCAGGCTGCCGTAGACCTGGCCCACCAATACGATTTTATCTATGCGGCGGTGGGCTGGCACCCTCATGACGTGAAAACCTGGGACGAAACAAGCGCGGATAAGCTCCGCCGCTGGGCGGAGGATCCCAAGGTGGTGGCCATCGGGGAGATTGGCCTGGATTATCATTACGACCTGGATTGGAAGGACTTGCAACATGAGGTGCTGGAAAAGCAGCTCTGCCTCGCGGAGGAGCTGGATTTGCCCGTCATTATCCATGACCGGGAGGCCCACGGGGACTGCATGGACATCCTGCGCCGCCACCCCAACGTGCGGGGGGAGTTTCACTGCTATTCCGGAAGCGCGGAAATGGCAAAGGAAATCCTGTCCTGGGGCTGGTATCTGGGCTTTAACGGTTCCATCACCATGCAGGGGGCCAGGCGCGCCCTGGAAACCTTGGCCATGATGCCAAGCGACCGTATGCTTCTGGAGACCGACTGTCCCTATCTGGCCCCTATGCCCCGCACGAATGGCCGCCGCAACGACTCCCGCCGTCTGCCCCAGGTGGCGCAGGTGATGGCCAAAACGCTGAAAACCACCCCGGAGCTGGTGGCGGAGGTGTGCATGGAAAACGGCAGACGTTTTTTTGGAATCGAATAATTAGATACAGGCGTTGGCCCCTGGGAGCGAAATGTCCCGCTCTCAGGGGCCTTTGTATGTGCGCAGAGGTGACGGAAGACGTTCAGCGAACCGCCTGGAAGCCTTTTTCCAGGTCGGCGATAATATCGTCGATATGCTC
>JAJBVW010000193.1 GCA_020866945.1 Oscillospiraceae bacterium | reverse complement strand
GCGGGAAGACCTCGAACGCCTCAAACGCCTTCGCGATAAAATACGCAGCGAAGGCGCGGAGGAAAAATCCCCTTCCTCATAAAACAGAGGCTGGAGGAGAATATATATCCTTCTCCGACCCCTTATATGTTGCGGTTATATCATATCTTTGCGAGAATCATCGGCGTTTCCTCAACCGGCGTCGGGACGGAGAATCTCATATGGTATTCTACGGTCACGATTTCACCTGTTTTGCCCTCCCCGCTGACGGGGTCGGGCACCAGCACCTTATCGCCCTTGCGAAGGGAGTGATCCTCTGTACGATAATAGATTTCTGCACCGGAAGGGTTCACCCTCACCTTGCAGTAGACATAGACGTGAAAATCATCGTCAGCAAATGGGTCGATATTTGCATCCGCAGCTTCTGGTGTGCCTGGCTGTGAAGGCGCAGCGGATTCGCTGTCATTCGCAGGATTTGCGGGGGAAGGGGTGCTACAGTCAGCCATGGGGCTGTCGGAATCGTCGCTGTCATTGTAAACGCAAGCTCTTGCTCGCTCCAGGGCAGTCTCGAATTCCTCCGCCGTTTCATAATCCTTCGGGTCGAGACCGTATTCCGAGCCGTCTTCGCAAAATTCGCGCCACGCGTATTTTTCCCGGTGGAGGGCTTCGTTGTATTCGCCGCGGGTTTCATAATCCTCCGGGGAAATACCGTACGCCGAGCCATCCTCGCAGTTGAGCCGCCAGGCGTAACGGTTATCGTTTTCGTGTACAAAAGCACTGACTGAGAACAGCTCATCATCTCTCGCAGCAGTCTCGTCGTCAAAGGAACCCAGGGCGCCAAGAACAGCGCCTGTTCTTAGGATGTCCTCCGTGCTTTTCATCCTGCCCGTGGCGATGCCGAAGGCGGAAACCCCATAGGGATTGATCTTGCCCCGTTCCGCATAATGATGCTTCTTTTCCATGCGACCCGCGATGGCGGCCATGGCAAGCCCGCCAGCCAGGTCGATCAGGGTGTTGAACGGCTCCGGGCATTTGTTGCTCTTATGACGCCTGTGTGATGAGCTTCGCTTATGCTTTGACACGGAAATGCCCCTCCTCCCGGTATTATTCCACGCCCAGCGCCTTGAACACGGCGTCCTCCGCACTGCTGTAGAAAATCAGGTTAAAGCAGCTTATGAGATCGGCCGGGACAGTCCCCAGGTCGGCGGCGGAGGTCATGGGGAGCAGCACCTTCCTCGCGCCGCTGTCCACGCATACCTGAAGCGCATTGGCAAGCTCGTCCACCTTCATCATGGTGCCGCTGATGCTGATTTCCCCCAGGACGGCCAGACTGCTCAGCGCCGGCTTTCCCAGCGCGATGGAGCATATGGCGATGAGCGTGGGAAGGGCAAGCCGGCTGGTCATGCCGATGCCCTGCAAGTCCTGATAGTTGATGATATAATCCTTCGTGGTCGTGCTTATCGAGCCGCTTATCCGGCTGCCGTTGGCCTTCAGGAAGTTGAACGCCGTGTTGGTCGCCTCCCGGCAGCCCCGGTCGGAGCCGATGCCCGTGCATTCCAGCTTGCCGTTTCCGGGCAGCATCTGGCTCTCCAGCCGGAACACGCCCAGCATCCCCGATTTTCCCCGGGATACCGTATAAACCTGTCCGGGGCTGCACATCCCCTCCGGGATGAGCTTTCCGCCGCCCTGCTCCGGCACGGACACATAGTGCTCCTCAAAGGTCTCGTTGTCTATGTAGGAGAAATTGACGTCATAGAACTCCAGACCACCCAGCTTTTTGAGCTGCTCCTTGACGCGGCGGCGCATCTCAAGCGAAAGCTGCAAGACCTCCTCCAGCTCCCCCTTGGTGAACTCGCCGTCCGGGTATATCAGCTTCAGAAGACCGCCCACCGTCTTGCGCACGGCGATGGTGTCGCGCTGGTTCAGATTTTTGCCCAAACGGAAATACCTGTCCAGGGCGTCCCCATACTGCTCCTTGCGCAGCTCCCGCAGAAACTCGGAGAGATAATCGGTGATAAACCCGTAGTCGTCCGTAAAATGCTCCGGGCGGAACTTGGGGATTTCCCAGCCGGGGATATAGCAGTGGATACGATCCAGAAACGCCGTGTCCCGTCCCATTTCCGGCGGGAAGGGGTCAAACAGGCTGGATGTTTTCAATAACACATCCACGCTCTGATTGATATTACCCACGAACACCATGGATGCGGAGGCGGCCTTTTCCTCCTTGCCTCTCGCGAAGGAGCCGGAGGCCATATAGTCCTTCATAATCTGGATGCCGTCTTTATCCTTGAAGTTGATGCCGGCCACCTCGTCAAAGGCCACGCAGTCCCACAGGCCCACAAGGCCGACGGTCTTCCTGGCCATGTTGTAAAAGAGATTGGCCACCGTCGTCTGACCGCCGGACACCAGGATGCTGTTCGGGGAGATTTCCTTGTAAATATGGGATTTGCCCGTGCTTCGCGGCCCCAGCTCGCAGAGGTTAAAGTTGTTCTCCACGAGGGGGATCATGCGGATAAGCAGCAGCCATTTCTCACGATAGGTCAGCGCGTCCGGCTCCATGCCGATGGAGCGGAGCATGACGTCCATCCATTCTTCCTTTGTGAACGCCTTGCGGCCCTGCTTCAGCTCGTCGATGTCCACGTGGGGCATCTGAATGGGCGTCAGCCTGCGGATACGGATGGGGGAGCCGTTTTTCTTGTCCTCCTCGATATACTCATACTCCAGCTGAACGATGCACCAGATGCCGCCGCAGAGCAGCCGGTCATATTTGGTCGGATAGTCCTCACTGATTGGGATTTTCTTGATGCCCAGGTTAGAGAACTCCGTCTCATAGCGGTCATCCCGGACGTTCAGCGTGACGGTGAGCTTGTCGATCACCGTATAGCTCCCGCGCTGGCGGAGGGTGGATATAATCTTCTGCGCCTCATCGGGGCGCACGAAATTGTCCGCCAGGATGCGCTTCACGTTTTTCACGCCCTCGGCAATGATGTCCTCGTCGTCGGAGCTGCAATACTGCCCCAGCAGGAACTCCAGCACATAGACCGGGACATTGGCCCCCTCCTTAATCTTTTTCGTCAGATCCTTTCGGACGATTCTGCCGTCAAAGCACTGGCGCAGCTTGTTTTTGATAACCGCGCGGGCGTCGTCCTTTTCCGTGTATTCATCCATTGATAACCATCTCCCGTATCGTTTCATGAGTTATATTCAAAACCCGAAGCCGAAATCGTCTCCGAACGCCAGGTCAACGATGACCGGATGCCGCCAAGCCTCCATGCCGGTGGATTCATCGCAGGCGATGAGATAATATTGCCGGCTGCTGTCATATTTCTGGTTTTTAAACGTGAAGCGCAGGCGGGTCATGCGCTTGGAGGCGTCAGGCTCCCGGCTGTCCGCGGTGAGGATATTCTCGTTGGAGATGCGCTCGCCGTCCCCGGAGATGAAATATAGCCGGTAGGTCGTCCCCTTAACCGTGTCCGTCACGGCGTCGGACTGGATGAAGTACAGGGAGACACTGAGAATCGTAATCTTCTGAACCATGGACACAAGCGCGATCTGCGCCGGGCGTGTCTCCATGTGGCCGCGCTCCATCTTGATGTCTATCACCGGCACGATCATCTCCTGCGGCGACGAGCCGCCGTGGACGTAATTGGCCCCGCCGCCGGGAACCTTGAACACGCTGGTTCCAACAGGGAAGGAGACGACCCTTTCGTCGTCGTTCCCCAATATGCGCCCCATGCTCATGCTCTGCACGCCGTCCCCGGAAACCGGCTCTCCGGAAACTACAAACCGGCGGTTCACAAACGCATTTTTATTCTCTATTTCTATTTTCTGGCTCTCCGTCAGCCTGTCGCGCTTGTAGATAAACCCGTGGTCGGCGGTCACGAGGAAACGATACGTGTTGGCGCTGGTGGAGATGCGCCGGATAAGCTCCATGATTTCCCCAATGGCCTCCTCGCAGGCGACGAAGACCTCGTCCTCCGTATTGGCCTTGTCCCCGCGGGCGTCTATCTGGTTGTGATAGATATAGACCACCTGCTTGCCGGAGAGCACGCTGCGCATTTTTTCCCGGCTTGCCGTTTTTATCTCATCGAACTGGACGCAGGCGCTGTCGGCGCAATAGCGCTGCAATACCGTCTGCCGCCCGGCCAGGGAATCGCACGGCGTATCGTCCGCGAGAATCTTATAATCCTCCGTCATGGTCAGCGTGCGGTGGGGGAGAAGCGCCGCCATGCCAAGCCTTGTATAGGAGGGCAGAACGCTGAGCATCGCATCCAGCTTCACCGTGCTCTTCGGGTCGTCCTGCATCCGCAAAAACAGCTCCCGGCCCACCTCATAGCGCATGGCGTCCGATATAATCACCACAGTGCGCTCCTTGCTCATGGCCGGCCCTACGCAATGGATGAAGAAATTCCGCTGTAAAGGCATGGCCAGAATGCTGTCCGGCTCCTGAAGCCCCTCGTTCCACTGCGGCAGCAGGGCGGACAGGTATTCATTTGTATAGATATTCTCCGCGAGCGTCCGCAGCGCTTCGAAGTCCGCCGTGTCCTCCAGGCGGTCGTAGTAATAATAAAAATGCCGGTACTCCTGGTCGAGCAGGCAGTCCTTCTCTTTATATGCTTCGATGATGCTTTTGAACCACTCCGGGCTGCGGTAATTGCCGGCGCAGACGAGCTGGTAGGCGCTCTCCAGCATGAGATAGCTGTCCTCGTTCTGCCGGCCGAAGTGCAGTCGTCTCCGGCTCTCGCAAATCTGCGGGATGGTCTGGCCGTTCAGGGCCGCGCCGGTGTCCTCCGCCGTGAGCCGCTCCGCCAGCCATTTTGTGATGATCTCATCCACCACCCGGAAGGTGTCGCACCCGACCAGCTCCTCCGGCGGCATCGCGGAGAAGGCCGCGCGCACATTCAGCCCCGCGGCCACCCGGTCGGAGAGGGCGTCGTATTTCTCCTGATACAGCACGCTGTTCATGAGGCTGTCCAGAAACGCGATAATATTGCCTGGCTTGAGGGACACGAAGGTATTCCACGCCTTCGGCAGCGCCCCCTGGACATACTTGTCCGTATAGGTCACGAGCATCGTCGCGAGCAATTTCTCCAGCGTCGGCTCCGCGTCTGTGTATCCGAACTGCTGCTCGCAGAGCTTCCAGAACGCCCCGGTCAGATCGTATTTCTCCATCTCCGCGAGATAGGCGCTTTCCTCCAGGTCTCCCTCAGTAAGTATTACCCGGAGAGCCGCCTCAAAGGAGCAGACCCGCGTTTTGCAAATGGCGCAGATAAGCCCCGTCAGGATGGTCTCCTCGTTGTAGCGCTCGATTGCCAGGTCATAAAACCGCTTCGTCCGCTCCTTGCTGGCAAAGAATTTGGAGTGTCGCTCGATGATAGGCTTGTATTGCTCATGAATGCCCAGGTCATAGCACACTGTAGAAGCTCGGGTTGCATAAAACCGCCGGGAGTACAGCAGCGTGTCCTCCAGATGGTTATCCCGCACGTCCGGCTTGGGGAAGGGGGCATAGATAAGATAGTTGGAATCGGCGTCCTCACGCTCCAGCAGATACTTCGTATAAAACTGGTTGTCTGGGCGCAGGAAATGCACCTTTGCGTTATCCAGCACCATGTCCTGCATTTCCTCCGCAAAGTCGGCGTTGTCGTCGTACCAGAACACCAGCTTCCGGGTGTCGCCGGCGAACTCGGCGTTTAAGCGGTCTGTGATTTGTTGTAGGTTTAGCTCTGCCATCATAACGCCTCGATCCAGTGCGCGTCCACTTCCAGCTTCAGCGCTTCAAATGCGTGGATATACTCGGCCTTCAACGCTCGAATGACGCCCAGCGCCTGCTCGTCGCTGTATGTGTGGGCCAGTATGTTCCGCGCCCCCAGCAGATTCAGCCACAGCTCCTCGTCCTTTATCATGTCGCACTGATAGGCAATCTTGATGATGGCCCTGGGAGAGCCAATCTTATTCTCGAACCGCCTGTCGCGCTCCAGCAGCTCCTTCATCATATTCCACGACTGCTCAAAGCATATCTCAAACAGCCTGACGATTCCAGTTTGTTCTACAATATTATATGGCTCGTTCAGGGAAAGTCCCTCCTGTAAATTGGAAAGAGCCATGCAGTAATTCTGATACGGTTTCGTGTTGCTCCCTCCTCAAATCTTCCCCAGCACTGGATACTTCTTCCCATCCCGCGCAATCTGCGCCTTCTCGTAGTTCGCCTTCACGCCATCGTCCAAATCAAGCTCAATACGAGCCAACGCCAGGTGGCTGATTTTTTCGTCGTATTCACGACACTCCTTGAGCTGCTTTTGGAGCTTTTCTCTGCGCTTTGTAGCTTTGGCGATCTCGCGGGGGGTGTCGGTGTGGTCTATGGTGTCCTGCATACGGGTTATCTCGCTCTCATAGACGCGCTGCATCCGGTGGAGGTAGTCGATGCGCAGGTTGCCTATCGTGTTGGCGTCGTAGCGGTGGATGTAAATGAGCGCCTTGAAGCCGTTCTGCTTGCCGCTGTCGAACAGCCAGTAGATAGGCCGCTTCTGATAGACCTTGCAGTGGTCGGCGTAGAAGTCCTTCAGGAAATAGTTCCGGATAATCTCCCGGCTGGTGTCGCCCTTGTTGCCCAGCGCATCGGCGATGAAGTCCAGATTCTGCTCCAGCGTGCTTTCCCCATAGACGACCTTCAGCCACTGGCACAGGCGGGAGACGATGTCGTCCTCCAGATATTCCTCGTCTGTGATTGGTATGACGTTGTCCGCGTCCGGGATGAAGCTGCTGTATTTGCTGGCATCCCACTCGCCACCGGCATAGACAATATGTAATGACCTCCGATTTGTAGAAACGTGGATTTACCTGTA
>JAJBVW010000222.1 GCA_020866945.1 Oscillospiraceae bacterium | reverse complement strand
CGTAGGGGAGGTAGGATTGACCGGAGAAATACGCAGCGTTCAGGCACTGGATCAACGACTGTCCGAAATCGCTCGGCTAGGCTTTACCCAGTGCGTTATTCCGTCGCGCGTCCGAGGCGAGTTGAAAAAGCCGGAAGGCTTAGAGCTTATCCGCGTAAAAACACTGCGCGAGGCAGTTGAGAAGGTTCTGTGATGCTTCTGATAGGCGCACGATACCGAAACAGACTGGCTCGTCCGCTGGAACAGCTGGGAGCCGATGTGTACTGGCTTCCTGATGACCCGGCGCTGGACAGCCGTCTGGCTGGGCACACCGATTTGCGAATTTTAGCCACAAAAAGACAGGCAGTTGTTGGCTTAGGGGTATATCCTTATATTGTTAATAAGTTAACAAATATAGGATATTCTGTCCAGACTACAATTCCACAAGGCCCAAGTTATCCGTCGGATGCCGGACTTTGTATCTGTGACACTGGAAGTGTTTTATTTTATAACCCCAAAACCGCTTCGCCGCAGGCATTGGCCCTGGTTGATAGTTATAAGGTGACTGTTGCGCAAGGCTATACGAGATGCGCTGTATGTGTTGTGACGGAGCGAGCAATTATAACAGCCGACCACGGCATCGTTCGCGCTGTCAACAATAATAATATAAATATGGATGTGTTGGAAATTACGCCGGGCTATATAGACCTGGCTGGCTTCGATTATGGTTTTATCGGCGGCGCGTCGTTCAAGCTGGGCGAAAACACCGTTGCGTTTACTGGCCCACTGGACAGACACCCAAACGGGACGGAAGTTCTAGCTTTTCTGGCCAACCACAGCGTCAAGCCGGTCTTTTTAACCAATGACCCCATATTTGACATTGGCGGCGCTGTAGCGCTGGAATAATACATTTTCCCCTCCCCTAAATTCGGCATAATATTTATTATGCCGAATTTTTAGTTAGTTTGACTATGGACAACAAGAGCCTCCCTCTGCTATCATTTAAGCATTGGGAGGCTTTTTTATGATAAACTACAAAGATGACTCGTCCCAGCCCATGCGGGAGTTTCTTGCCTATCACGACACCATCAAGGGTCAATCCGGCGCAACGGTGGATTCCTATTATTTAGATCTGCGAACCTTCACGCGATGGCTGTATATCAGCCGGGGCCTGGTTCCCAGGGACACGGCCATGGAAGACATCGACATTTCCGGGGCCAGCCTGGAGCTTTATGGCTCCGTCACACTGGCGGAGGTCTATGACTTTTTAGCGTATCTGTCCCGAGACCGAGAATTGAACGCCGCTTCACGAGCCAGAATGATTACAACACTAAAGGGTTTTTACAAGTATTTCACCATTAAGACCAAGGCTTTGACAACAAACCCCGTGGAGACGCTGGACGCTCCCAAGCTCCAAAAGTCTCTCCCCCGTTATCTGACACTGGAGGAAAGCCAGCGGCTCCTCTCCGCTGTGGATGGGAAAAACAAGGAACGGGATTACTGCATTCTGTGTCTGTTCCTCAACTGTGGGCTGCGTATATCAGAAATGCGGGCATTGGATTTATCCGACATCCGTGAAGATTGCCTGCTGATACACGGCAAAGGTAATAAGGAACGTATGGTCTATTTAAACAGCGCCGCCATCGAGTCCATAAACAGCTGGCTGGCTGTGAGGAAAACTATTGCCGCCTTGGATGAAAACGCCGTGTTCCTCTCCAATCGCCGCAAGCGCATGAGCGTAGACGCCATACAGGTCATGGTACATAACACGCTTTTGAAGGCCGGATTAGATGCAGAGCAATACTCCCCCCACAAGCTCCGCCACACTGCTGCCACGCTGATGCTGCAAAACGGTGTGGACGTCCGAACCCTCCAGGAGGTTCTGGGGCATGAAAATCTGAACACCACCCAGATATACACCCATATTGCCAATGAAGAGCTTCAATATGCTGCCGCTGCCAATCCCCTGGCTGAATTCAGGCCAGAGGATAAAACGGACGAATAACGCATAAGCGCAACTTAATTTCTGCCGCACTGAGCTAGTGCGGCAGAAATTATTGATGAATTATTATTTAATTTATCAAGCGCCGTTCCGGCTTTATCAGCCGGACACAGATGGGCATAGACACGGCAGCCATTAAAACGGCGGCGTAAGTCTCGGAAAACCAGGACGCGACGGGATAGCTTCCGGTGACAAGCTCCACGGCGGTCCACACGACGGCCACGGCGGCGGTCAGGAGCATACTGACCACGGCGGCCCGCTGATGGGCCTTCTTCCAGTATATCCCATAGAGAATAATAATAAAGATGGCCCCACGGAGGGCATATGCGCCGTAGACCATATCCAATATCTGTCCCGCGTCCACCAGCAAAATGGCGCCCACAGCGCAGACGATCCCGGTGGCGGCCACGGTGGCCCGATTTATCCGCAGCAGAGACGCTTTCGATTTCACCCTGAGAGAGCATATGTCTTGGCTGAACATGGTTCCAACCGCCAGAAAAATAGGCGACGCAGTAGAGAAAATAGCCGCCAGGATAGCTGCCAGCACCAGCCCCCCGGCCACCGGCGGCAGATTCATCATCAGCGCGGACAGCGCCAGTTTTCCATCCGTCACTATATTTCCAGCCGTGTCCAGAAGTGTACCATTCATGCTCATGATACGCGCGATAACACCCAGGAGAGCCGTAATGATGCCAAAGGGGGCCACCACCAGCGCTGTCCACATACAGGCTCTTTTGGCCGTGACCTCATCCTTTGCTGCAAGAACCGGCTGTATGCCAGCCTGGGCAGTGCAGGCCCCCAGCATGGAGGCAATAATCCAGGACAGCACCTTTGGCCAGCCGATAGAAAAAGCTCCCACATAATTGACCTCGGTTTCCTCATACAGCGCTTCTATACCTTCCCCGAAGGCTGTGCAGCCGCCAATGCCTGATATGCCAAGAATGACTGCAAGAATAACGCCGAAATACATGACGGACAGGTGCATCATATTTGTGGCCGACACCACCTGCATCCCGCCCAGCATAGTATAGCAAATGATAACGGCGGTGAAGATGACCACCGACCAGGCGTATGGCAGCCCCAGCAGCGACTGTCCCAGCTTACCAACTGCGACCATTTGCGACAGGCCTACCCCCAGCATCACCAGGCATAGAATCACGCTGGATACCACGCGGGCCTTTACGCCATAAAACCGTTCCACAATCCCCGGAACCGTCACCTTCTCCAGGCTGCGGTAAAGCCGTGCGAAGCACAGCGCCAGAAAAAGCACTCCCAATGCGTTTGCCAGAGTATACCACATTCCTGAAAGACCATAGGCAAAGCCATATTCCGCTACACCGCTGGTGGCCGTGCCGCCCAGCCATTCCCCGGCAGAAGCGCACACAATGGCCGGAATCCCAAGCTCTGCCCCTCGAAAGGCGGCCCCGGTTCCGGCCTTTTGCTGTGCGCGGCATACAATCAACCCGATTCCTACTGTTGCCGCCGCATAGGCAGCCACTATCCAAACCTGCAGGCTCAAGGCCCATTCATCTCGCTTTCTTCAGATTCTCTCTTAGTTGATTAACATTGGTATTATACCAAGGTTTTGTATATATGTCAACGTATAGCCTTCTTCCAAAGGGAAAAGGTTGCCGTCGGCCAAAAATGGTAGTATACTATGACTATGCGATACGACAAGCAAAGCAGAAAAATGAAATAAATCGGGAGTCTATCAATATGAAATATTTACTGGTCATAGGCGACGGCATGGCGGACAACCCCGTGCCGGAGCTGGGAAATAAAACACCGCTGGAGGTAGCGGATAAGCCGGTTATCGACGACCTCTCCCGCCGGGGCATTTTGGGCAGTGTTGTCAACTGTCCCAAAAAATTTGAGCCTGGCAGCGCTACGGCCATCATGTCTATTTTTGGCGCCTCTCCCCTGCGCTATTATCATGGCCGGGGTCCATTGGAGGCTGCCGCCCAGGATGTGAAGCTGGCAGATGGGGACATGGCCTGCCGTTGCAATATGGTCACATTGGAGGATGCGGATGTTCCTTACAGCCAGCGGCGCATTCTTTCCCACAGCGCCGGCTCTATTGAAGGAGACATCTCCGACCAGCTGATTACGGAGCTTTGGGCAAGCCCTGAGTTTTCCGTACTCGCGGAAAAATACCATATCAGCATCAATCCCGGCTCCTCCTTCCGGCATTTTGCTGTCATGAGCGGTGCGGATATTACAGGCATTAAACTCATTCCGCCTCACGACCATTTGGGCGAGGTGATTGGGCCGCTCGCCCCTTCCGGCTGTGCGGCAGCTTTGGCATTAGAGGAGCTTCAGGAGGCGGCGTTCCGTTTTCTGAACCATCACCCGCTGAACGAAGAGCGCCGCGCTGCAGGAAAAATGCCCGCCAACGCTATATGGTTCTGGGCGGAGGGCACCGCCGCTGTGCTGCCTGATTTCCAGGAAAAATACGGCCATACAGGCGAGGTCGTTTCCGCTGTTCCCCTGGTGCAGGGCATCGCAAAGCTGTCTGGATTGCCGGCCCCCGTTGTCCCAGGCGTCACCGGGGAAATAGACACAAACTGGGAGGGAAAATGCGAGAAAACCATAGAAATACTCTCTCGCTGCGATTTTGCCGCCCTGCACGTCGAGGCTCCGGACGAGTGTACCCACAACGGAGACACACCGGGCAAGCTGCAAAGCATTGAATGGCTGGACAGCCGCGAGGTCTCCCCTATCTTGAAGTGGCTGCAAAACTGCGGAGAGGACTACCGCATCCTTATTCTCTCTGACCACAAGACACTGACATCCAACCGCGCTCATGACGGCGACCCCGTGCCCTTCCTGATATACGACAGTCGGGAACAAAAATGCTCCGGCTTGTCTTACACGGAAGCAAACGGCCTGAAAACCGGCATCAACCTGCCGGATGGCACGGTTCTGCTGAATATGCTGTTTGAGCAATGATTATTCACGCCAATGGAAAACTGAATCTGTCTCTTGACGTGTTAGGCCGCGCTGCCGGGGGCTATCATGCTCTGCGCATGGTAATGCAGTCCGTGACCTACGGGGATGATTTGGACATACAGCTGACGGAGGACGGTTCGTTTTTCATCGACCCTGGCCAGCGGTATCTGCCCCGGGATGAAAAAAACCTGGCACTTCAAGCCGCCAGGCTGTTTTTAGAGGGTACCGGCCTGGGGGCTAGAATACGGGTGACAAAGCGTCTGCCTGTGTGCGCCGGATTAGGAGGCGGATCCGCAGACGCCGCCGCTGTGCTGGTAGCACTGAATCAGATGACAAATGCGGGGAAAACCACAGAGGAGCTGTGCGCGCTGGGCCTACGTCTTGGAAGCGACGTACCCTTCTGCGTCCAGGGCGGAACCGCCTTGGCTGAAGGACGCGGTGAGATTCTGACGCCCCTCCCCGCGCTGCCGGACTGCCCCATCGTTATATGCAAGCCCGCCTTTGCAATATCCACTCCGGAGCTTTTTGGCCGCATTGATGCAAGGCGCAGCCGTCTCCGGCCGGACACCAAAGGTATTCTGGCCGCCCTGGAGACACAAGATTTATACGGTGTCGCACGGCGGATGAATAACGTTTTCGAGGATGTGCTGGACCGCCGCCAGAGCGCCGTGCCGACTATAAAACGGCAGCTTATAGATCTGGGGGCTGTCAATGCCGTCATGACGGGCACAGGCAGCGCCGTCTTTGGGGTGTTTGATAATGAAAAGACCGCGAAAGCTGCCGCTGAGATCCTCTCCCCTTCTTGCCAAGACTGTGTTCTGACAAGGCCGGCAAATACGGGAAGCGTGTGCATGGAATAAATTCTTCCTATGTAATTGAATACAGCCTCTGTTCAATGTGAAGACAGAGGCTGTATTCATATAAGCGGACAAGAGAGCGGTGCCTATGGCTACCGCTCTCTTGCTTTGTATTAAGGATAATCTTACATTTCGCCGGCGCGCATCTTGGCAAAGCACTCGCTGCAATACACGGGGCGGTCGCTCTTCGGCTCGAAGGGCACGCGAGCCTCTCCGCCGCAGGCGGCGCAGGTGGCGGTGAAATACTCACGGGGGCCACGGGAAGCCGCTTTGCGGGCGTCCCGGCAGGCTTTGCAGCGCTGAGGCTCATTCTGGAAGCCGCGCTCTGCATAAAATTCCTGCTCACCAGCGGTGAACACAAATTCCTGGCCACATTCCTTGCATACAAGGGTCTTGTCTTGGTACATTTTTGGTCCTCTCTTTAGAAAATTTTCCCAATTTGGGCAGTATATTTGCGATCAGCTTGCGCTGTTCTCGCCTGAGGAGAGTTTTGCCAGCTTGCGCCGTATGCGCTGAATGGCGTTGTCTACCGCCTTAGTATCCCGACCAGACAGAGCGGCCATTTCCTCATAGGACAGACCGTCCAGATATAAGTCAAGAATTTGTGCCTCAAACTTTGATAGGCACTTGGAATAGGCGGAGATTAATTCTTTTTCGGTCTCTCTTGCTAGAACCTGCTCCTCGGGACTTTGCTGAAAATAGTGGACACCTAGGGACTGGGATTCATCTGAGAGGACTTCGTCTAAGGGCAAACCATCGTTCAGCGGGGCGTGCTTTTGGCGGCCCGCGCTGCGGATGGCAGATTTTATACGGTTTTGGATACAGCTTTGAGCGTAGGCCCTGAAGGATGGGCCTTTTTGCGGGTCATACCCGCGAATGGCAGACAACAACCCCAGCATTCCTTCTTGGATAAGGTCTTCGCCGTCGCCACCTGTTAGAAAATAAGGTCTCGCGCAAACGCGCACCAATCGGACGTACCGTTCCACCAGCGCTTCCTCCGCTCCGCCCATTTGAGCGCGGGCCAAGGCTTGAAGCTCTTCGTCCGAGGTTTTTG
>JAJBVW010000224.1:21569-30408 GCA_020866945.1 Oscillospiraceae bacterium | reverse complement strand
GGATACCATCGCCTTGGCGGAGGAAAAAGCACGGCAGATTCGCGCCGCCGCCGTGACGGAGGCGAAAAAGACCGTCCAGGAGGCGGAGGATGCCGTGACGGTGATGATTGCCGCAGCGGACGGAAAGGCCGAGGATGAGCTGAAGGAGCTGACCCGGAAGGCGGATGAAAAGGCAAAAGAGGACGCAAACGCCCTCGCGTCCAACACCCGCAACAAGGAGGCGGCGATGAAGGCCAAGGCCGATCGGAGAATGGATGAGGTCGTGGACGGAATTGTGGAAAGGATCGTGAACGGCTGATGTCCATTGTCAGAATGAAAAAGCTCCGCGTCATCGCCATCCGCGACCAGCGGGACGACCTGAGGCGGGCGCTGGTGCATTGGGGGCGCGGGCAGGGGCACGAGCCTGAGGAGATGCTTTCAGCCCCGGACACAGCGGCGCTGCGCCGCCCGGAGAGGGCGGGGCTTATGAACGCCAGGAACCGCCAGGCGGAGGTTCAGTCCGCTATCAAGATCCTGGAGCGTTATGCCCCGATGAAGAAAAAGCTCCTGTCCTCCCGCCCGGAGGTACGGGAAACGGAATTTCTGGACGGCGAAGCCCGCGAACGGGACTATGCGCTGGCCCAGAAGCTAAATGAATGGGATGGCCAGCTCAAGCGTATTGCCGCCGATGAGAGTCGTCTGCGGGCGGAGATTGAGTCTTTGCGTCCCTGGGAAGCCTTAGACGCGCCCCTCAGCGGCGCGGGCACCAAGACCTGCGGCGGGCTGCTTGGCACGGCCCCGGCGGAGACTGATATGGCCGCCGTGAAAGAGGCTGTTGAGCAGGTGTGCCAGGAGGCGGAGCTTATGCTGGTCTCCGAGGATGAGCAGCAGCACTGCTTTATTGTCATCACGCTTCGTCAGGAAATGGCCGCCGTGGAGGAGGCCCTTAAGGACGCAGGATGCGGCCAGGCCGCTTTTCCGGGCGAGACCGGCACCGCTATGGAGGGCATTGCCGCCCGGGAACAGCAGCTTGCGGAACTTGCCGCCCAGAAGTCGGACATCACCGCGCAGGTGGTGGAGCAGGGGCCGCAGGCCCCAAATCTGCGCCTGACGGCGGATCGACTGACCACGGAGGTGGCCCGGGCCGAGGCCAGCGAACGCCTCCGCGGGACGGACAATATTGTGGCCCTGGAGGGCTGGTGTCCCGCCCCAGACATGGAGCGGCTGGAGGAAGCACTGGGAAAGCTTGACTGCGCCTGGGAGTTTTCCGACCCGGAGCCGGAGGAATACCCCGACGTGCCGGTAAAGCTTCAAAACAAAAAGCTCGTCCAGTCCATGAACGTCATCACGGAGATGTATTCTCTGCCCGCTTACGACGGGGTGGATCCCAACGCGCTGATGTTCCCGTTCTTTATTTTGTTTTACGGCATTATGTTCGCGGATATGGGCTATGGCCTGCTGATGCTGATTATCGGTATTGTGGCAAAAACCAAGGTGAAGCCCCGCGGCGGTGCGGGCCATTTGATGACCCTGATGATTCTGGGCGGCATAAGCACATTTGTGTTCGGCGCGCTGACTGGCGGTTTCTTTGGTGATTTTCTGCCTCAGCTGGCGGCGGTCATAAATCCGGACACTACCTTCACCGCCATGCCCAGCCTGTTCACGCCCCTGGACGATACTATGATGATCCTGATCGGGTCGTTGGTTCTCGGCGTGATTCAGATCTTCACCGGCATGATCGTCAGCGTTGTGCATAAGTGCAAAAACCATGAATTTCTCAGTGCCCTGTTTGACGAGGTGGCCTGGTGGTATATCCTGATTGGCGCGGTGCTGGCGTTTATGGGGGTGCCGTGGCTGCTGGTGGCCGGTGTGGTGCTGTTGGTTGTTGGCCAGTTCGTCCAGAAAAAGAGCTTTATCGGCGGCCTGACCGGCCTGTTCGGCGCGATATACAACGGCGTCACCGGCTATTTCAGCGACATTTTGTCCTATTCCCGCCTGATGGCCCTGATGCTGGCCGGCAGCGTTATTGCCATGGTGTTCAACACCCTGGGCGCCATGACAGGGAATGTGGTCGTGTTCATCATCATCTCCCTGATTGGCAACGCCCTGAACTTTGGGCTGAACCTGCTGGGCTGCTTTGTCCACGACCTGCGTTTGCAGGTGCTGGAATTTTTCAATCGTTTCTACAAGGACGGCGGCAAAGCCTTTAAGCCGCTGACTGTCAATACAAAATATGTGGATATAATCAAGGAGGAAATCTAACCATGGAACTTCTCAGTAATTTCGGCGGCCTCGGCCTGGCCTTTTTGGGCGGCGCCCTGGCGGTAGGATTCAGCTGCGCCGGCTCCGGTAAGGGCACCGGCTGCGTGGGCGAGGCGGCCACCGGCCTTTTGGCGGAGCAGCCAGAAGCGTTCGGCAAATGCCTGATCATGCAGGTGCTGCCCGGCACCCAGGGCCTGTATGGCCTGGTCGTCTGGTTCATGGCCATGATGCAGATCGGCCTGTTCGGCGGCTCCGGCCTGGTGGATCTGACCCTGGCCCAGGGCTTCAGCGTTTTCAGCGCCTGCATCCCCATGGCCATCGGCGGCTATATCACCGCTGTCGCCCAGGGCAGAACGGCTGCGGCCTCTATAAACCTGATGGCCAAGAATCCTGACGACTGGTCCAGGGGCATCATCATGTGCGTCGTGGTTGAGTTCTATGCAATTTTGTCCCTGCTCGCGTCTATTCTGATGTTGCTCCAGGCGGTCTGAGGCGCGGCGCTATGAACGGCATTGACAAAATCACCGCCCGCATCGAGGCAGATGCGGTGGCGGATGCCGCCCGTATCGCAGAGGAGACAAAGGCACAGTGCGACAGCATCCGCGAGGAGGGCGAGAAAAAAGCCCAGGAGCACTACTGGGAGAAGGTTCGCCAGGGCGTAAAAGCCACGGAGGAGCGCTCTCAGCGTCTGGCAAAGACCGCCGACATGGAGGCGCGGAAAAGCGTCCTTTCCTGCAAGCAGGAGATTGTGGCGGAGGCGTTTGTCAAGGCGGAGGAGAAAATCCGGGCCTTATCCGGGGACAAATACATCAACTTTCTGGCCTCCCTGGCCGCGAGAGCGGCTGTTACCGGGACGGAGGAGCTGGTGTTGTCCGCGGCTGATAAAAAGACCATTGGCAGCAAGGTGCTGTCCAAAGCGAACGCAAAGCTGACTGTGGCCGGAAAGCCCGGACGGCTGACCCTCGCCAGCGAGACAGGAAGCTTTACCAGCGGCCTGATTTGCCGAAAGGGCAGTGTCTCCGTCAACTGCACCATCGAGGTGCTGATGTCCCAGGCCCGGGAGGATATGGCCTCCCAGGTGGCGGCGGAGCTGTTCTCGTGATGGCGGCCTATATCATATTGGCAAGGGGGAAATAACTTGTCAACAGTCAAGAATACAGATTATCTATTTTTATCCGCCTATATTCGGGCGCGTGAGGCCAAGCTCCTGACCGCCCAGCGGCTTGAGCAGATGGTGGATGCCCCGGATTTTGACGAGGCGGCACGTGTCCTGGCCGACTGCGGCTATCCCGACCTCACCGGCGCAAGCGACGCGCAGATGGAGGAAGCCTTCACCGCCCGGCGGGAGACATTTCTCAGTGAGATGGAGAGATTCAGCCCGGAGAAAGACCTGGTGCTGGCCTTCCGTCTGAAATACGATTACCACAACGCCAAGGTGCTGGTGAAATCCGAGGGTGCGTCGGAGGACGGAGAACGTCTTCTGTCTCCTTGCGGAAGGATTGCGCCGCAGGTGCTCGCGGAGGCGTTCTATGGGGACACGTGGCAGAGAATACCCGGCCCTCTGGCCGCCGCTATCCGGCAGGCGAAGAACACGCTTGCACGGACAGGCGACCCTCAGCTTGCGGATATGGGGCTTGACAGAGCCTATTTCGCGGAGCTGCTGACGCTGACGGAGGGCCTGTCCACCGGGTTTTACACCGGCTATGTCCGCCTTTCCATCGACGTGGCGAATCTTCGCAGCGCTGTGCGGTGCGTGCGGGGCCATTTGAACGACAGCGTTTTGAAAGCGGCCCTGATAGACGGGGGCAACGTGTCCCCAGAGCGGTTTCTTCGCCATGCCTATGGAGACGGCGTGACCGGCCTGTTTACTGACCGGGCCATGTCCGCCTGCGCAGCGCTTGGGCAGAAATCCATTGACGGCGCGCCCCTGGCCGCTTTTGAGCGGGCGTGCGACAACGCGCTGACGGATTATCTCACTAACGCGAAGCTGGTAGCCTACGGGCCGGAAGTTGCCGTGGCCTATCTGGCCTCCCTGGAGGGGGAGATCGTGGCGGTGCGGATGGTGCTGCTGGGCAAGCGGAGCGGCCTCAGCCCCGAAGCCCTGCGGGAAAGGTTGCGTGAAAGCTATGAATAAAATCGCTGTTATGGGAAGCCCCGACACGGTCATGGGCTTCAAGGCTCTGGGCCTGGAGACTGTTCCCGTGCGGGAGCCGGAAGAGGCCCGCAGGCTTTTTAAACAGATGACCCGCCCCGACCAGCCCGACCAGTACGCTATCATTTATCTTGAGGAGAATCTTGCGGCGCCGTTGGCGGATGAAATTGACCGCTTTAAGGACAGTCCTGTCCCCGCTGTTATTCTTATCCCCGGCAAGGATGGCTCCCTGGGGCTGGGCCTATCGGCTCTGGAGACCGCTGTAGAACGGGCCGTGGGAGTCAATATCCTATAAAAAACCGTCCCCGAAAGATGGGACTAACGAGCATAGTATCAAATACCGAAGGAAGGTAGAAGCATGAGCGGAACGATAACAAAAATTTCCGGCCCGCTGGTGGTGGCGAAAGGTCTGGCGGATGCCAACGTCTCCGACGTGGTTCGTGTGGGCGATCAGCATCTGATTGGCGAGATCCTCCAAATGAAAGGGGACAGCGCCTCTATCCAGGTCTATGAGGAGACATCCGGCCTTGGCCCCGGCGCCAAGGTTGTTACCACCGGCGCGCCCCTGAGCGTGGAGCTGGGGCCTGGCCTGCTGACCAGTATATACGACGGCATCCAGCGTCCTCTGACAGAAATACGCGCCCTGACCGGCGATACCATTACCCGCGGCGTCCAGGTGACGAGCCTTGACCACAAGAAGGAGTGGGAGTTCACCGCCGTGGCCGCCGTTGGCGACACGGTAGCTCCTGGCGACGTGCTTGGCACAGTTCAGGAGACGGCTGCCGTCCTGCATAAAATCATGGTTCCCCCCGATGTCTCCGGCGTAGTGGAGTCCATTCAGAGCGGAACCTATACCATCGAGCAGACTGTGGCCGTGGTGAAGGATGACAAGGGCGGCCGCCATGAGGTCAACATGATTCAGCGCTGGCCTGTCCGTGTGGCCCGGCCTTATAAGCGCAAGCACGTCCCCAGCCGTCCCATGAACAGCGGTCAGCGTGTTATAGACACGCTGTTCCCCATCGCCAAGGGCGGCACTGCCGCCGTTCCCGGCCCCTTTGGCAGCGGCAAGACCGTGGCGCAGCACCAGCTCGCCAAGTGGTCGGACGTGGACATCGTGGTCTATATCGGCTGCGGCGAGCGGGGCAATGAGATGACCGACGTGCTGATGGAGTTCCCGGAGCTGATTGACCCCCGCAGCGGGGAGTCCCTGATGCAGCGGACGGTGCTGATTGCCAACACCTCCGATATGCCGGTGGCGGCCCGTGAGGCCAGCATATATACCGGCATCACCATCGCGGAGTATTTCCGCGATATGGGCTATGACGTGGCAGTTCTGGCTGACTCCACCTCCCGCTGGGCAGAGGCCCTGCGTGAGATGAGCGGCCGTTTGGAGGAAATGCCCGGCGAGGAGGGCTATCCTGCCTACCTTGCAAGCCGTTTGGCCCAGTATTACGAACGGGCCGGCGTGGTGGAATGCCTCGGCAGTGACAGTCGCCAGGGTTCCATTACGGCCATCGGCGCTGTGTCCCCTCCGGGCGGTGATACCTCCGAGCCTGTATCTCAGGCGACCATGCGTATCGTCAAGGTCTTCTGGGGCCTTGACAGCTCTCTGGCTTATGCCCGTCACTTCCCGGCTATCAACTGGCTGACCTCCTACAGCCTGTATCTTGACACGCTCAAGGACTGGTATGACAAGGAGTTTCCCGGATTCATGGCCCAGAGGGAGAAGAGCATGGCCATCCTCCAGGAGGAGGAGAGCCTCAACGAGATTGTCCGCCTAGTGGGCAAGGATTCCCTGGGCGCGGAGGATCAGATGACCCTGGAAACCGCCCGCATGATTCGTGAGGACTTTTTGCAGCAGAACGCCTTCGTGGAGGAGGATGCCTATTCCTCCTATGACAAGCAGTTCCGCCTGCTGGGGCTGATACTGAAATATGATGAGCTGTGCCGTCAGGCTATGGCGCAGGGCGCGGAGCTGGAGGCGCTGTTTACCATCCCCGCGAGAGAGCAGATTGGCCGTGCCAAGACCATCCTGCCCGGCCAGTACGAGACCGAATACGCCCAGATCGAAGAGAACATGAAGCGCCAGATTCAGGCGCTGACAGCGGGAGGTGAGGAGCAGTGATTCGGGAATATCAAACCATAAGTGAAATCGCAAGCCCTCTGATGATGGTCAAAAACGTCGAGGGCGTCACCTATGACGAGTTGGCGGAAATCGAACTGCCAAACGGCGAGAAGCGCCGCTGCAAGGTGCTGGAGGTAGACGGTGACACCGCCGTTGTCCAGCTTTTCGAGAGCGCCCAGGGCATTAACCTGGCCGCCTCCAAGGTTCGGTTTTTGGGCCATCCCCTCCAGCTCGGCGTGTCCGAAGATATGCTGGGGCGCGTTTTCAACGGCATGGGTGAGCCAATCGACGGCGGTCCCGCCATCCTGCCGGAGAAATACGAGGACATCAACGGTCTGCCTATGAACCCCGCGTCCCGGGCCTATCCGGCTGAGTTTATCCAGACGGGCGTCTCCACCATCGACGGGCTGAACACCCTGGTTCGCGGCCAGAAGCTGCCGATTTTCTCCGGCTCCGGCCTGCCCCATGCGGCTCTGGCCGCCCAAATCGTCCGCCAGGCTAAGGTTCTCGGCACGGATGAAAGCTTCGCCGTGGTGTTTGCAGCCATCGGCATCACCTTTGAGGAGTCGGAGTTTTTCATTAACGACTTCCGCAAGACCGGCGCTATTGACCGCACCGTGGTGTTCTCAAACCTGGCCAATGACCCCGCTGTGGAGCGCATCTCCACCCCGCGTATGGCCCTGACCGCCGCTGAATATCTGGCCTTTGAGAAGGATATGCACGTCCTGGTCGTCATGACGGACATCACAAACTATGCCGAGGCTCTGCGTGAAATTTCCGCCGCCAAGAAGGAAGTTCCTGGCCGCCGCGGGTATCCAGGTTATATGTATACCGACCTTGCCACCATGTATGAACGGGCCGGCCGCCGCATCGGGAAGAAGGGTTCCATCACTATGATACCCATCCTCACCATGCCGGAGGACGACAAGACCCACCCCATTCCCGACCTGACCGGCTACATCACCGAGGGGCAGATCATCCTCTCCCGTGAGCTGTACCGCAAGGGCATTATCCCTCCTGTGGACGTGCTGCCAAGCCTGTCCCGTTTGAAGGATAAGGGCATCGGCGAGGGCAAGACCCGCGAGGATCACGCCGGCACCATGAACCAGCTGTTCGCCGCCTACTCCTCCGGCAAGGAGGCCAAGGAGCTGATGACGATTCTGGGCGAGTCCGCCCTGTCTGAGACGGACAAGAAGTTTGCCCACTTCGCCGACGAGTTTGAAAAGCGCTATGTGAACCAGGGCAACCAGACCAACCGCTCCATTGAGGAGACGCTTGACCTGGGCTGGGAGCTTCTGAGCCTGCTGCCCAGGAGCGAACTGAAGCGCGTGAAGCTCACGGAAATCAAGAAGTATATGCCGAAGCAGGCGGAGGAATGACCGTCAGGTCGTTAAGCGAGGTGATTTTATGCCGAAAAGTGCTGTGACCCCTACCCGGATGGTGCTCAACCAGCTGAAAGGCCGGCTGCGCACAGCCAGCCGGGGGCATAAGCTGCTGAAGGATAAGCGGGACGAGGAAATGCGTCAGTTTATGGACATCGTCCGCCGGAACAAGGCCCTCCGCGAAAAGGTGGATCAGGGGCTGACGGAAGCCTTTGCTGCTATGAGCATGGCTAGCGCCGTCATGAGTCCGGAAATGCTGGAGCAGAGCCTGCTTTACGTCCGCCAGAAGGTAGATCTTGGGGTATCCTATAAGAATATCATGAGCGTGAACGTGCCGGTATACGACTTCAAGACCCAGGCGACCGACCTAACCGGCCAGCTGCCCTATGGCTTCGCCCAGACAAGCGGCGAGCTGGACGATGCTATCTCCAAACTGTATCAGGTGTTTGAGGATATGCTGGAGCTGGCCCAGGTGGAAAAGACCATGCAGCTTCTGGCGGAGGACATCGAAAAAACCCGCCGCCGGGTGAATGCCCTGGAATATGTCATGATTCCCGAGCTGGAGGAAAACATCCGCTATATCTCCATGAAGCTGGAGGAAAATGAATCCTCCACCAAGGTGCGTCTGATGAAGGTGAAAGAAATGGTTCTCCAGGACGCCCACCACTATCAGCAGTAAAAGAAAACCGGGCCAGTGCTTGACACTGGCCCCCTTTTAGTCTAAAATATATCCGTCTTGTTCCACGACTCCGCCGGACATTGTATGAGCCTCCTGAGATTACTGAAGTTGCTCACCTTTTCCAAAAAGAAATCGTTCTATTTTCAATTTCATATACGCCCCAATAGCTCAGCAGGATAGAGCGTCCGCCTCCTAAGCGGAAGGCCGTTGGTTCGAATCCAATTTGGGGTGCCAGTAATTACAGCCGAAAACCCTTGAAA
>JAJBVW010000224.1:21211-21559 GCA_020866945.1 Oscillospiraceae bacterium | reverse complement strand
CCTATTGAAAAATTTTGATTAATAAATTATAATATTATCATCTCACCCGCTTTGCGGTATATTGAGGAAAGGAGAAAGCAAAATTATGAAGAAACGAATCCTGTCTCTGGTGCTTGCGCTGGTGCTGTGCCTGAGTCTGTCCGCCACAGCCTTTGCGAGCAGCGAGGCCAGCGGAGAGGCCTCTGGCGGCATGAGCGGCAGCTCCGCCGTGTACGCCTATGCGGTCACCGCCGACGGCGTGGAGGAAACGGAAGCGGAGGATGTGTCCCTGGAGGGGAACATCACCGCGGCCGGCATCTCTCACTTCGATTTTTCCAGCACGGAGCCCGATTTTGTCTCTGTGGTGGG
>JAJBVW010000224.1:0-21201 GCA_020866945.1 Oscillospiraceae bacterium | reverse complement strand
TTCCAGTCCTTTGACTCCAAAATCGACTCCACAACCGGCACCCTGATTACCGCCAGCGGCGGCGCCTATCTGGAGCTGGATGGCATTTATGCTACCGGTACTACTGGTATTGTTACTGCCGGCAGCGACAACGACCGCTATTCCGGTTCCTCTGATGAGGATTACATCGACACCGTTGTGGTCATTCGAGACTGCTATCTGGACTCCGAGAGCGCAACTGCTATCGCGGACGCCAGCTGGCCCCACGGCACCAGCCTGATGGTGCGCGGCTCCATTCGCAGCTCCCTGTCCATCGGCGAGAGCGAGACCTATTATTATGGCACTGCCGTCATCGTGGACGGCTGGGCGGCTATGGCTACGGACTCCGCCGTGGGCATGGGCCTGGACATGGTGGCCTATAACAGCTATGCCCGCACGCTGCTGGGCGGCTACTGCTCCTATTCTGACAGCCGCTGCCGGGATTACCTTTATGGAACGGTCTATGAATCCGCTGAATATGGCTCTATCATCGCAAACTTTGGCGAGCTTTACATCCTGAGCACTGACGACGCAGAGGTGGATACCAACATTATCCGCGCCGAGAGCGAAGCCGAGGATTTGGACGAGCGCGCCGCTATTGACCCGCTGGCCTATGCGGAGGAGGACGACATCGTCACCGAGACCACTGGCTCTGTCGTGGCTGGCTTCCGCAATGCCATCATGATGCACGTTCCTGACCTGATGGGCGGCGGTGGCAGCATTTCCGACGCCAAGGGCGTCCTGTATGTAAAGGATTCCACCATTGCCACCTATGAGGAGTTGGCTCCCGAAGATTACGCTACTGGCGAGTATAAGGAGAGCTGGATAGAGAAGACCGATGAGGCTACCTGGGCCTATCTCGAGTACACTATGGGCGCAACCATTTTGATTCGCAGCGACAATGCATTCATCCACCTGACCAACGCCACGGTGGAGTCCTGGACGGGCGTTCTGCTTCAGACCGCCCTGAACGCGGATGCCAACGGCAACTGGATTGGTGCGGATGAGGAAATTGCCGACAACATTGGCATCGATGTGATTGTTGACGGCACTACTGCCCTGGTGGGCAATATCAACCACGAGGATTATCAGCGCACCCTGACCATCGTATTTGAGGATTCTGCCAGCCTGACCGGCGATATTTTCACCGGCACGGTGGACACCTGGCACGAGAAGTTTGCGGATTACGCCGAGTCCGGCGCGAACTACTATCGGGATGTGGACGGCTATGACACCATCTGGGGTACCTATGTCACCCTGGAAGCCGGCACCACCTGGACTGTGGTGGAGCAGTCCAACATCACCGGCCTGACTGTGGAGGAAGGCGCCGTGCTCAACGGTGTCGTCACCGTGGACGGCGAGACGGTAGATGTGACCGCTGGCGGAACCTGGGAGGGCGACATCGTCATCACAGCCGCGTAAACATACATCAAACGAATTGCAAGGAGCCGCTGCCAGGCAGCGGCTCCTGTTTTGGATATGCAGACGGTTCTAAGGAAGACCTTTGTCATATTGCACAAGCCCCGCCGCCCGCCCCGGTGCGGAATAGTTAACAAAAATGGGCCTGCGCATGAAAAAAGCTATTGACATCTCATAACATCGTGCTAAACTAGTATTAGCTGCCCGGTATAGATGCTTTGGGGTATTTAATTATTTGATTTGCTTGCTTGGAACAGAAAAGAAAATTGAGATAGAAAGACACTAAATGTCACTTTGCTAAATGTCGGACGGCAAAGGGGCATTTCTTTTATGTCCGCAATCTCTGAAAAAACGGAAAAAAACAGAGGATGAAAACACCATTTAATTAACAAACCGTTTCCGCTTCGGCGTAGACGTGGGCAGAATTTGGAGGGAGACATTTGAGCAAAAAACAAAAATGGGTATTTATCTCCGTTGTATGCGTCATTCTGGCGCTGCTGCTGGTGGGGATATTCCTGACCGGATCCGGGGGAGAGGAGGAATCCATCCAGCAGGTGATGAAGGACGCGGTGCTTCACGAGGACAACAAGGTTAGCTTCCTGGGGCTGAAGGACGTGAACCCGGCCTATATATCCTCCTGTGTAGTGGTGGGGGTGCTGTTGCTGATTGCGGCCCTGATTCGGATTTTTGCCATCCCCCGGTTCAAGTATGTGCCGGGAAAATTCCAGCTTTTGATAGAGGAGCTGGTGGGTATGTTTGACGGTATGGCAAAGTCTAACAGTCCCCATCGAAACAAATTCCTGGGCGGCTATATCTTTGCCGCGGCAGCGTATATCTTTGTGGGAACCATTTTCGAGCTGTTTGGCCTCCAGGTGGTGACAACGGACGGCATATCCATCGCCCTGCCGGCGCCGCTGTCCGACATCAACGGGGCCATTGCCATCGGTTGTTTTTCCTATTTGGTCATCCTGTCCGGCGGCATTGCCAGCAACGGTTTCAAGGGAGTAGGGAAGACGCTGAAAGATTTTTCTCTGCCTATTTCCATGAGCTTCCGTCTCTTTGGCGCGCTGCTCAGCGGCCTGTTGGTGACGGAGCTGGTGTATTATTACACGGCGCTTAGCTTTGTGCTGCCTGTGATTGTTGGGGTGCTGTTTACTCTGCTGCACGCTCTGATACAGAGTTATGTGCTGACTATGCTGACGGCCCTGTTCTATGGTGAGGTGTCCGAACGGGCGGAGGAAAAGCCTGGAAAAAAGCCCAAAAAGCTGAAAGCTGCCAAGCACAGCGGCACGCCGCAGGCGGCCGCGTGAAGGTTAGACACTATAACATTCATAATTTATTCTATTCTAAAATGCAAAAATTGGAGGTCATACCTATGAAAACCATGAAGTCACTGATGAAGAAGCTGCCGCTGCTCTTGCTGATTGTGGTGCTGATGCTGGCCCTGGCCGCTCCCGCCCTGGCGGACGGAGAGGCAGCTGAAGCCGCCGCCGAAACGGTGGAGACTACTGATTCCGCTTCCGGGGCGAAGGCTATTGCCGCCGCTGTTGCCATTGGACTTGCTGCTGCTGCAGGCGCTATCGGCATGGGCATTGCCATTGCTAAGTCTGCCGAGGGCATTTCCCGTCAGCCAGAGGCTTCCGGCCAGATACGCACCAGTCTGATGCTCGGTCTGGTGTTCATTGAGACGGCCATCATTTATGCTCTGATCGTCGCCATCCTTATCATCTTTGTCCTATAATGCGAAACAGAAATAGAATCGGAGAGGAAAGGAGACAGGCATGAACATTCCTCTGAATATTGACTGGCAGCAGATACTGCTGCATCTGTTTAACTTTGTTATCTTGATTGCCGGACTGTACCTGTTGCTGTATAAGCCGGTGAAGAAATTCATGGATCAGCGCACCGCGCATTACCAGGAAGCGGCGGACGAGGCCGCCGCAAAGCTGGCCCAGGCGGAGGCCATGGAGGCGGAATATCAGGCGAAGCTGGCGGACACAGAGGCGGAGATAAGCGAAAAACGGGCGGAGGCCGAGGCGGCCCTGGCCCGTGAGACCGCAAGCCAGCTCCAGGCGGCTAAAGAGCAGGCGGATAAGCTGATTTCCGATGCCCGCGTCACCGCCCAGACGGAGCGGGAGCGCATTGTGGCTGCTGCGCAGAAGGACATTGCGGGCCTGGCCGCCGAGGCCGCGGAAAAGCTGGTGTCCGGGGAGACGGGCCTGGATGGGGCCTATGGTTCCTTCCTGAATGCGGCAAAAGGAGACGGGAGCCATGGGGAAGGATAAAAAAACGGTTCCCCAGGAGGAAATGCTTCGGGCCGTGCTTTATAGCGCGGAGCGACCCAGTCCCGCCCGACAGGAGGAGATGCTGAGCTTCCTTCGGGAGCGGTATGGAAGTGCTGTCGCCCTGGAATGGGTGGAGGACAGCTCCATCCCCGGCGGCTTCCGGCTTGAGGCCGGGGCGGATGTATACAAATGGGATGCGGCGGAGCGGCTGCGTCAGCTCAAAGAAAAATGGACGGCGGCGGTTCAGCAAAGCAACGGGGATGTGATTCCCCTCCTGCGGGAGACCCTGCGAGGCTGGACGCCGGAGGCATTGGCGGAGCAGACCGGCACCGTTTTGACGGTAGGGGATGGCATTGCCACGGTCAGCGGCCTGGATGAGGCGGCCTATGGAGAGATTTTACTGTTTTCCTCCGGCGTGCGTGGCATGGTGCAGGAGCTGCGCCGGGATCATATCGGTTGCATTCTGTTCGGGGATGACCAATATGTTTCCGCTGGCAGCGAGGTCAAACGCACAGGCCGAGAGGCCGGCGTGCCTGTTGGTGAGGGCTTTTTGGGCCGGGTCGTGGACGCTTTGGGCCAGTCCATCGACGGCCTTGGCCCCATCGAGGCCCAGGACTATCTGCCCATGGAAAGCCCCGCCCCAGGCATCATTGACCGCCAGCCGGTGAATACGCCCCTGGAGACCGGCCTTTTGGCCATCGACTCCATGTTCCCCATTGGCCGGGGCCAGCGTGAGCTTATCATCGGCGACCGTCAGACCGGCAAGACAGCCATTGCCTTGGATACCATCCTGAATCAGAAGGGCAAGGATATTATCTGCATCTATGTGGCCATCGGTCAGAAGGCCAGTTCTGTGGCTCAGCTTGCGGAAACGCTGCGCCGTCATGGGGCGATGGACTATTCCATCATTGTGGCGGCTACTGCCAGCGACAGCGCGCCGCTACAATATATCGCGCCCTATGCGGGGTGCACACTGGGCGAGTTTTTTATGCGCCAGGGGCGGGATGTGCTGATTGTCTATGATGACCTGTCAAAGCACGCCGTCGCATATCGGGCCATGTCCCTGCTGCTGGAGCGTTCCCCTGGCCGGGAAGCTTACCCGGGCGATGTATTCTATCTGCACTCCCGGCTTTTGGAGCGGTCGGCCCATCTCTCTGCCGCCAAGGGCGGCGGAAGCCTGACGGCGCTTCCCATCGTGGAGACCCAGGCCGGAGATGTTTCGGCCTATATCCCGACGAATATTATCTCTATCACCGACGGCCAGATATTTTTGGAGAGCGACCTGTTCTTTGCCGGCCAGCGCCCTGCGGTGAACGTGGGCCTCTCCGTATCACGTGTGGGCGGGGACGCTCAGACAAAGGCTATGAAATCCGCCGCCGGAACGCTGCGCCTGGAGCTTGCCCAGTACCGGGAGATGGAGGTCTTTACACAGTTCTCCAGCGACCTGGATGACGTGACCCGCCGTCAGCTTACCCATGGGGCGGCGCTGATGGCTCTGCTGCGGCAGGAGCAGTATTGCCCGCTCAGTCAGCATCGGCAGGTGGTGCTGCTGGTGTCCGCTCTGGGCCATTGCCTTCAGGATGTTCCCACCGCCCAAATTCCCACCTGCGCCAAGGGCCTCACGGCCTATGTGGAAGAGAAAGCCCCCGCTCTGTGCCGGGAGATAGACGAGACCGGTCAGCTCACGGCGAATAGGCGGCAGGAGATTGAATCGCTTGCAAAAACCTTTGCGTCTGCGGGAAAGTGGTGATGCTCTATGGCGAATACCAAGGAGCTTAAAAACCGCATCCAAAGCGTGAGGGAGACGAAAAAGATTACAAATGCTATGTATCTTATTGCCTCCACAAAAATGCGCAAGGCAAAAAACGACCTTGACCGCACCCGGCCATATTTCAATGCCCTCCGACGGGAGATAAAGCGCATCTTCCGCACGGTTTCGGACGTCGAGAACCGTTATTTTTATCCGGCGGACGGAAGTCCTCTGCCGGAAGGAACCTATGGGGTGCTGGTCATCACGGCGGACAAGGGCCTGGCCGGGGCCTATAACATGAACGTGATAAAGCAGGCGCTTCAGCTTATGCATGACCACCCGGACGTCCGGCTGTTCGTGGTGGGGGAGTATGGCCGCCAGTTTTTTGCACGGCGGCATATCCCCATCGAGCAGAGCTTTCTCTATACGGCTCAGAACCCTACGCTGGAACGGGCCAGGGAGATAAGCGCCTGTATGCTGGATATGTTCAACGAGGGAAAGCTGTCGAAGATATATGTCATTTATACGGACATGAAAAACAGCCTGACCGAGGAAGCTATCTGCACCCGGCTGGTGCCGTTTCACCGCGCCCACTTCCTCACCGATGAGGACGAGGATTTGGCGGAGTCCCTGGATTTTGCCCCCTCTGTGGAGGCAGTGCTGGATAACGTCATGTATAGCTATGTGGGTGGCTTTATCTACAGCGCCCTGGTGGACAGCTTTTGCAGTGAGCAGAACGCCCGCATGAACGCTATGAGCGCCGCCGGGCGGAACGCGGACGGTATTCTGACAGACCTGTCTGTCCAATACAACCAGGTGCGGCAGGCCGCCATTACAAACGAGATAACGGAGGTGTCCGCCGGAGCGAAGGCCCAGCGGCAAAAGCACGATAGGGAGGCAAGGAGCCTGTGAATAAGGGAATCATTGCGGAAATATCAGGCCCGGTTGTGGATGTTACATTCCAGGCCGGAAGCCTGCCGAAAATAAAGGAGGCCCTCACCGTTCAGGTGGCCGGGGAGGAGCGGGTCATGGCGGGCGCCAAGCACATTGACCGCGAGACTGTGCGCTGCATCATGCTGGCGGGGAGCGAAAAGCTCTGCCGCGGCATGGAGGTGACAGCTGCCGGGACGGGCATCCAGGTGCCAGTGGGCCAATGCACGCTGGGCCGGATGTTCAACGTCCTGGGGCAGCCCATCGACGGCGGCGAACCTGTGCCGGAATCGGCCCCCCGGTGGGAGATACACCGACCCATGCCGCCCTTTGCGGAGCAGCGTCCCACGGTGGAGCTGCTGGAAACGGGCATCAAGGTCATAGACCTGCTGGGACCGTATCCCAGAGGCGGTAAAATCGGCCTATTTGGCGGCGCCGGCGTTGGCAAGACTGTGCTGATACAGGAGCTTATCCATAATGTAGCCATGGAGCAGGGCGGCTATTCCGTTTTCACTGGCGTGGGTGAGCGAAGCCGGGAGGGAAACGACCTCTGGCTCGAAATGCAGGAGAGCGGTGCTTTGGATAAGACCGCCCTGGTGTTCGGCCAGATGAATGAAAGTCCCGGCGTTCGTATGCGCGTGGCGCTGTCCGGGCTGACCATGGCGGAGTATTTCCGGGACGAGGAGCACAAGGACGTGCTGCTGTTCATCGACAACATCTTCCGCTTTGTGCAGGCGGGCAGCGAGGTGTCCACACTGCTGGGCCGTATGCCCTCCGCCGTGGGCTATCAGCCAACCCTGGCGCAGGAGATGGGCGCTCTCCAGGAGCGCATTACCACCACCAAGAGCGGCTCTGTCACCTCGGTTCAGGCGGTGTATGTCCCGGCGGACGACCTGACAGACCCGGCTCCTGCCACGACCTTCACCCATTTGGACGCGACGACAGTTTTGAGCCGGAAGATTGCGGAGCAGGGCCTTTATCCGGCCGTTGACCCGCTTGCCTCCACCTCTCGGATGTTGGAGGCGGACATTGTCGGTCAGGAGCATTACCGTGTTGCCCGCCGTGTGCAGGAAATATTGCAGAAATACAACGAGCTTCAGGACATCATTGCTATCCTGGGCATGGAAGAACTAAGCGACGAGGATCGCAAGACCGTGGCCCGCGCCAGAAAGATACAGCGCTTCCTGGCCCAGCCCACCCATGTGGCGGAGAAATTCACCGGTATGCCCGGAGTTTATGTTCCTCTGTCGGAAACCGTTCGGGGCTTTGCGGCCATTGTGGACGGGGAGATGGACGAATACCCCGAAGCGGCGTTTTATAACGTGGGTACCATTGACGACGTGGCGAAGAAGGCGGCGGAGGTGGAGGGACAGTGATATGAGGTCATTCCAAATCCATATCCTGGCCGCTGACCGTGTTTTCTACGATGGGCCGTGCGAATCGCTTGTTATCCCCACACTTCGGGGACAATACGGCATCTGGGCAGGACATAGAGACCTTATCAGCGCCGTGGTGCCGGGGCCTCTGCTCTATCGGATTCCCGGCCAGGAGATGCAGGAGGCCTCCGTATCCGAAGGACTATTTAAAATCGAAAACGGCGAGGTTCTTGTTCTGGTGGATTCCGCCGAGCGGCCGGAGGAGATAGACGAAAACCGCGCCCGCCGCGCCGCCGACCAGGCTCGCGAGGCGATTCTACAGCGCCGCAGCATCGTGGAATACCGCAGCGCCCAGGCGAATCTGGCCCGCGCCGCCAGCCGCCTGCGTGTCAAGGGTCATTCCATGGGAAAATAAGAATAATAGACCCCCGTGACTTGAATCATTTCGATTCAGTCGCGGGGTTGTGTTATTTTTTAGGGGTGATATACGGGAGAGAAATTCTCTTGGAAAAAAGCATCCTATAACGTATAATAGCACCAACGACAGGCAAGGAGAACACACATGGAGATACAAAAAGAACGGGAGCGGCTGCGGCAAGAGGGAATCGCGGCGCGGCGGGGCATTACGGCGGCGGAGCGAGCGCGCTGCTCGGCTGTCATTGCGGCGCGAATCATGGACTATGTATGGTTCCAACAAGCGGAAACCGTGATGCTCTATCGGGCTGTAGGGGCGGAGGTCAGTCTGGAAACTATGACAGGGCGGCGGTTTGTCTATCCCAAATGCACCCCAGGGGAGATGCTGCTCGCACTTCAGCCTTTGGATGAAGACGCCTGGGTGCGCGGAGCCTTCGGCATTTATGAGCCGGTTCCTTCCCGCTCAGAGCCAGTCTCACCGGAGGACATCGATTTGGTGGTATGCCCCTGCACCACCTTTGACAGTCGCTGCGCCCGTCTGGGTATGGGCGGCGGCTATTACGACCGCTTTTTGCCCCAATGCAAAAACGCTCATATCATCGCCGCGGCCTTCGCCGTTCAGCAAGCGGAACAAATCCCGCTCCAACCATGGGACTGGTTCATGGATGCAGTGTTTACTGAGAGCAGAGTGTGGTATCGTATATAGAATAGATTTTTTTCTCTGATCAGAACACAAATTGTACTAACATCATATAGCAGATCGTTCCTCCGGCAATAGAGAGCAGCATTTGTTTTTTCCATAAATGCAATCCAGTCACACAAATGATTGCAATTAATTCCGGCAGTCCGTGGCTGCCGGATACAATACTCACATCTTTCAGGCAATATACGACAAGCATTCCAAAGATAGCGCTGGGTAGTGCCTGTCCTAAATATTGAATATACCTTGGAGTTGATTTTGCCGGGGAAAAGATCAGAAACGGTAAAAAACGAGTCAGCATTGTTCCAAGCACACACAGCCCAATAGTAGCAATCTGCTGAACAACAGTCATGCTTTTTCACCCGCCTTTTCGATTGGCTGACGTAATATAGTCAGCAGCACCAAAATGCAGAGCATAGTCGGTATAATAAAGGAATCTGCGCCAAATCCGAGCAGACAAACCACGGACGCTGCGATACCGATAATGGCCGTATAATGCGTCTTTTCCTTTTGCCATTGCTCCAAAAAGATGACGACAAACATAGCCGTCATTACAAAATCAAGGCCTTCCGTATTAAAGGAAATCAGAGAACCAAGGAGTCCTCCAATCGTAGCGCCTGTAAACCAATACAAATGATTCAGGAGCGTGACAAAAAACATGAACCAGCCCCTGTCTACATCCAATGGAATCTTGGCGGAATAGTTGATAGAAAATGTTTCGTCGCACATTCCGAAAATAAGATACCACTTTTTCCAGCCTGTTCCCTTGTAAATGTCAAGCATTGAAATTCCATAAAAGAGATGCCTTGCCTGAATCATGATGGTCATAATCAATGTTTGCAGCGGTGCATACGGAGCGAGGAGCATTGATACAGCAACGAATTCCAGCGATCCGCCAAAAATGGTGAAGCTCATCATCATCGGATAAATGAAGCTGAAACCGGACACGTTCATATAGATACCATAGGTCAGTCCAAGAAACCAGAAGCCGGATAATATGGGGACAGTATATGGAAATGCTGCTTTTAAAGCTTTTAGCTGCATGACAAACTTCCTCCTTGAAATTTTATCTTCCATACTGTAAAATATGATTTACAGACATTATACATCAGTAAAATATAAATTACAAGTCGTAAGTTATATTTTTTGGAGGCCGCTATGGAAATCAACGAAATCATCGCTGTCAATCTAAGACGGCTTAGAGAAGAAAGGAACCTGAGCTTAGGTCAGCTTGCTGAGCTTGCAGGTGTGAGCAAAGTTATGCTGTCTCAAGTGGAGAAGGGTGCATCAAATCCGACAATCAATACGATATGGAAAATAACTGATGCCTTACAGGTGACATATGCGGATTTTCTGGAGTGTCCTCATGGCAATGTTATTCATGTGAAAAAAGAAAACATCCAGTCCATGGATGAGGATAAATATCACATTTTCAGCTATTATAAGCGAGATGGAAATCGAAACTTTGAGCTGTATCAGATTGAAATGGAACCCGACTGTGAACACACTTCCATCGGACACTTGAAGGAAAGTACGGAATATATCATGATGGTGGAGGGTGAAATGGAACTGGAGGTAAATGGAAAGACACATACGCTGTGTAAAGACGATGGATTTTGCTTTGATGGAATGGCTCCACACACTTATCGCAATACAAAGGCGCAGCAGGTAAAAATGGTGATGATAATCAGCTATAAAAGTTAGTTGGATACATTGATTTTTCGGAAAAATTGTGAAGTCGGATTAAAGTGCAGATACCCCTTACAACAGAATAACGTTGCCCAATTCGGTGGCATAACGACAAGAACAAGGGTCGGTTCCCAACAGAACCGCCCTGATTTTTATTTAACTTCCAGATATTCCAGCGCCGCTGCCGGGGAGTCGGTCACGGCAAAAAGATTCAGCAGGCCGGGAAGGAAGAAATCCTCTCCAGCGGCCTTTTCCAGGAAAGAGAGAAGACCGTCGTAAAACCCGTCGATGTTATAGAGGGCAATAGGCTTTTGATGCTGCTCAAGGGACAGAAGTGTCAGCACCTCGGAAAATTCGTCCAGGGTGCCGACGCCGCCGGGGGCGATAATGAAAGCATCCGCGAGTTCTATCATTTTGTCCTTGCGGGTGGACATATCCTCCGTGATGATAAGCTCGTCACAGTCTGCGAAAACGCCGGGCTTATTGAAAAACGCCGGGGCAATGCCAATGAGCCGCCCGCCGCCCGCGCGAACGCCTCGTGCTGCCGCGCCCATCATACCTCTGGCCCCGCCGCCGAACACTAGGCTGTGCCCTCGCGAACCCATCAGGCGGCCCAGAGTCTCCGTCTGTGTTATGTAAATCTCCGGCACGGAATCGCGTGCCGACCCAAATAGGCAAATTTTCATGCTGCGCCTCCGTTTATGCCCAGAAAATATCCGCCGCCGGACGGGTTGGGATATGGGGGAAGTTTCCATCCGGCCAACCCACAACAAAACAGCCCTGCACCGAGCAGCCCGAAGGAATGCCAAGCATTTCCTGGAGTGCCGGGCAGGCGTTCACTATGCGGCGCATATACCCGCCCCAGCAGGTGCCAAGGCCCCGATGCACCAGCAGCAGTTCCGCCGTTTCCATGGCCGCGATGGTGTCCACCGTGGGATTCAGGCAATCGTCCGGCGACCAGCCGATGACCATGGCGGAGGCCCCGCAGGTCAGCAGGTCGATGCCCTTTGCGGTCAGTTTTAAAAGCTCCGGGGCATAGCCGGTTTCCCGGCAGTGCTGAAGGGCGCGGTCGGACACGGCCTCCATCCGTTCCCGGCCATAGATAACCGTCCAGCGGTTAGCCTTTCGGTTTTTTCCGCTGGGGGCGTATGCCGCCCGGTCTAAGGCCCATTGGAGAGTCTCCCGCTCCGGGGGCTGGGGCTTGAAATGCCGGATAGACCGGCGGGACATGACCAGCGCCTCCAGCGAATCCTTCGGCTTGGGAACGGTGGCGGAAACTCCATTGCGACGCACGGCGTCCCGGGGACAGACGGCGGCGCATTGCAGACAGTCCATGCACCCGCCGCGGCCTGTGGCGGCGGGGCCAGATTCCTCCATGCGCAGATGGCCCATGGAGCATATTTTCACGCACTGTCCACAACGGATGCAGAGGTCTTTGTCAAAACTTATGTCAACCATTTTTATACTCCTAATTTAATAATCCTGTTGTCTGTCATTATAGCAGAGGCGGCATTGTTTTGCAATTCCCGTTATTTCCTGTTACAATAGGGGAGACGGACTATGCCAAAAAGGAGTGATTTCCAATTATGATACAGAACGAAAAAATCAATGCCTGGGTGGACGGCCACCGCGAGGCGCTGTTAGAGGACTTAAAAGCTTTGTGCCGTATCCCCAGCGTGAACGGCCCGGCGGCGGTCAATGCCCCCTATGGAATTGAACCGGCCAGGGCATTGGAAGCGGCGGAGGATTTATGCCGCGGCTATGGCTTTGACGTTACGGACTATGACCACCGTGTCATGACTGCTGATTATGGCCCGGAGGAGCCTAAGCTGGACATCCTGGCTCACTTGGACGTGGTGGGGGCCGGGGATGGCTGGGACACCGACCCCTTTGATCCGGTCATCAAGGAAGACGGATATATCTATGGCCGAGGTGTGGCGGATGATAAAGGGGGCGCGGTAGCGGCCCTGTACGCCATGCGCTGCGTGCAGGAGTTGTGTCTTGACCTGCGCTGCCGCGTTAGGCTGATTTTGGGAACGGATGAGGAATGCGGCTCCAGCGATGTGGCCTATTATTACAAGCAGCAGGCTCCGGCACCAAATACCTTCACCCCGGATGCGGATTTTCCCGTCTGCAACGCGGAGAAGGGCTTTTATCGCCTGCGATTCAAAAAATCCTGGGAGCCGGTAAGCCCCGAGGGGCCATATGTGACCGCTCTCCATGGGGGATTCCAGATGAACGCTGTTCCTACCCAGGCGTGGGCGGAGCTTTCGGGCGTTGACCCCATGAGCCTCATGGCTGGGGCCGCGCCTCTCTGGGCGGAGCGGGACGCCAGCTGGCAGGTGGAGGAGACGGAGCACGGCGCCCGCATCACCGTAACAGGCCGGGGCTGTCACGCCGCCAGCCCGGAGCTGGGCATTAACCCCAACACCGCTCTGATGCAGGTGCTGTGCGAGCTACCACTGGCGGATGGCCCGTCCACCCGGGCGCTCAGGGAGTTATATAAGCTGCTGCCCCATGGGGACACCAGCGGCAAGGCTCTTGGCATCGCCCAAGCAGATGAAAAGACAGGGGCGCTGACCTGCGCCTTCACCATCCTGGACATATCCCACACAGGGATCGAGGGCCTGTGCGACTGCCGGATTCCTCTTTGCGCCACCACGGCAAACTGTAAGGAGGTGGCAGATGACCGCCTGACAGCCCTGGGATATGAGACGGCGGGAATGATGATACCGCCCCACTATACCCCGGCGGAGGGAGCATTCATCCAGACGCTCCTTGGCTGCTATGAAGCTGTTACCGGGCAATTAGGAGCCTGCTATTCCATGGGCGGCGGCACCTATGTTCACGATGTCCCCGGCGGCGTAGCCTTCGGCTATAAAATGCCGGGCATAGAGGTCAATATGCACGGCGCGAACGAGCGCTTTCCCATGGAAGACCTGCTGACCGCGACAAAAATCTTCGCCCACGCCATTGCGGCGCTGTGCGGATAAAGAAACATCAAGAGGGAGCGTCAGTCCGGCGCTCCCTCTTGGGATATTTTTATATAAGTGCAAAAAAGAAGCGGCGTATGGCGCACCGCTTCTTTTGGGGAACTGCGTGCGTGCGAATCCGGGGCGGTTATGGCTGCCGCGCAGGGGATGGCGCACGCTCTGACTTCCGCAGGCAGATGGAGGTTACAGCCTTGTTCGCGGAGCCATTGCAGGGGTTAATGAAGTTTTTATTCCTTGTTCCGGGCTGCCTGACAGGAGCCACTGGAAGCGCAGTGAGCGCATATGTTGGCGTCCTGTGAGTCTGTCCCGCCAGAGGCGGGGTGGGGATGCGCGCCGCAGCTGGCGCAGTCCCCGCCGCAGCTCACCTTGTTGGTGACGACCGCCCGAATCAGGAAAAACACGATGACCGCTAAAATAGCGGATATAATGATCGTCGCCGCATTGGCGGCAAGCCATGCAAGCATTTGAAATCCCTCCCAGGGGTGAGACGGCTTACTGCGCCGTCAGGGTGGTGGCCTCCTTATAGGGCCGGAACAGCAGATACAGCAGACCGGCCAGGAGAATCAGCGCCACAATAAAACCAATCACATTGGCCGCGCCGACGAACAGCAGGCCAAGCTGATAGGTAATCAGGGCAATGACATAGGCGAAAATGCACTCATAGCCGATGGCGAAGGCTGTCCACTTGCCGTTGTTCATCTCCCGCTTGATGGCGCCCATGGCCGCGAAGCAGGGGGCGCACAGGAGGTTGAAAATCATAAAGGAGAAGGCTGCGAGTTTTCCGTGGCCGCCGCTGATGGCGTCGAAGTCGGAAGCTACGTTATCCCAGATCTCTTCGCCTTCCTCGCTCAGCTCTTCCTCGCTGTCGTCGTAGTTATACAGCACGCCGAAGGTGCCGACCACTTCCTCCTTGGCTACCAGGCCGGTGACGGTGGCCACGGTGGGCCGCCAGCTTCCAAAGCCCAGGGGCTTGAAGACGACAGAGACAGCATTGCCGACATCCGCAAGCAGGGAATCGTCCATGGGGACAACATCATCCGTGGAGACGCCGCGCGTTTCAGCCAGGTCTTCAATGTATTCTTCTGTGACCAGGGCCTCGTCCTCATAGAGGTTATCCACCATGCCGAACGTACCGTTCACAACGCCGATGCTGGACAGGAACCAAATGATTATGGAGGACAGGACAATAACGGTGCCGGCCCGCTTGATGAAGCTCCAGCCGCGCTCCCACATGGAGCGGAGCACGTTCCCCGCCGTAGGGGCGTGATAGGGGGGAAGCTCAATAACGAAGGGTGCGGGGTCGCCGGCTAACACCTTGGTCTTTCTCAGCAGGCTGCCGGAGACGATGATCGCGCCCACGCCGATGAATTATGCGGATACAGCCACACTGCCGCTGCCGCCGAACAGTGCGCCGGCAATCAGGCCAATAATGGGCATTTTTGCCCCACAGGGGATGAAGGTGGTGGTCATGATGGTCATGCGCCGGTCACGCTCGTTTTCGATGGTGCGGGAGGCCATGACGCCGGGAACACCGCAGCCGGTGCCAATGAGCATGGGGATGAAGCTCTTGCCGGAAAGACCGAACTTGCGGAAAATCCTGTCCATGATGAAGGCGATACGGGCCATGTAGCCGCAGTCTTCCAGGAGGGCCAGCATGATGAACAGAACCAGCATCTGAGGAACGAAGCCAAGCACTGCGCCCACGCCGGCGATGATACCGTCAGAGATAAGGCCGATGAGCCATTCGGCTGCGCCCACACTTTCCAGCAGGGCGCGGCTTCCGTCTACCAGCCAGGCACTGCCCAGCACGTCGTTTGTCCAGTCGGTCAGGAAGGAACCGAACGGCCCCATGGCAATCCAGTAGACCACAAACATGACCACTGCGAAGATGGGCAGCGCCGCAATGCGGTTGGTGACAATCTTATCGATTTTATCGGAGGTTGTCATCTTCTGGGCGGACTTGCGGGTATAGCATTTATCAATGATGGAGGAGATATAGTCATACCGCTGGGCGGTGATGATGGATTCCGCATCGTCGTCAAGCTCTGTCTCGCAGGCCTGGATGTCGGACTCGATATGTTCCCGAATGTCCTGGCTGAGGCTGAGCTGCTCGGCTACCTTTTCGTCCCGCTCGAACAGCTTGATGGCATACCAGCGCTGCTGCTCATCCGGCAGACTGTGGACTGTTACCTCTTCGATATGGGCCAGAGCGTGTTCCACGCAACCGGCGAAGCGGTGCTGTGGAATGGACTTTTTGCCGCTGCGGGCCAGGGCCACGGCCCGGTCAGCCGCCTGCTTGATACCGTCACCCTTCAGGGCGGAAATTTCCACCACCTCACAGGCAAGCTCCTTGGCAAGCTGGGCGGTATTGATTTTATCGCCGTTTTTGCGCACAACGTCCATCATATTCACGGCCACCAGAACGGGGATACCAAGTTCAACCAGCTGCGTGGTCAGGTACAGGTTTCGCTCTAGGTTCGTGCCGTCGATGATGTTCAGAATGGCGTCGGGCCGCTCCTGAATCAGATAATTCCGGGCCACTACCTCCTCCAGCGTGTAAGGGGACAGGGAGTAGATGCCGGGAAGGTCTGTGATGGTGACCTCCTTGTGATCCTTGAGCTTGCCTTCTTTTTTCTCTACTGTTACACCGGGCCAGTTGCCAACGTATTGGTTGGAACCAGTCAGGGCGTTGAACAGTGTGGTCTTGCCGCAGTTAGGGTTGCCGGCAAGAGCAATGGTAACTTTTTGGTCTTCCATATTCAACTGCCTTTCTCCATGTGAATTTTGCATCGCGCCATAGGCCTCGGCGCGTAAAGTTTTTTATTAGTCAGGGCTTAACCCAGAAGCTCGACCTGAATCATTTCGCTGTCTGCCTTCCGCAGGCTCAGCTCATAGTTGCGGACAGTGATCTCCACAGGGTCTCCCAGGGGGGCCACCTTGCGGACGAATATTTTCTCGCCCTTGGTGATGCCCATGTCCATGATGCGGCGCTTTACCGCGCCCTCACCGCTGATTTTTACTACTTTGACGGTCTGACCGACCTTTGCCTCTTTCAGCGTCATTTTTGCTCTCTCCTTTCCTTGTTGGATTCTATTGCTAAAATATGCTTGCTCCCAAAAATGTCAGACATACTGTAAGCACGAAAATCGGACGGCTTTAAACGTAAATCTTGGCCGCCATCTCCCGGCTGATTGCCACGCGGGATTCCATGATATGTACAATAAGGTTTCCGTTAATCTCCGATACCACCGTCACCGGCGTACCGACGACAAACCCAAGGTTTTCCAGGAATTTCCGGGTTTCCTCCTTACCTCCGACGCGCGTTATCAAGCTGCTCTCGCCGGTTTTGAGCATTGTGAGCGGCAGTGCCATATATCTCCGCCTCCGTTTGGTATTTCTAATGTATATTAGAATTACCTAACCCTATACGCCATATATAGGCGTTAGGTACTCCTAACACCATGATCATTTTACTCTGCTTTCTTCAAAAAGTCAACACTGCCCTTTTATGTCCTTAATTTTTCGTCAGAATATCCGAAAATGTGAGTGGAAATTCAGCAATATGGTTAGTTATTACAAACGGAACAGGCACTGTATCAAAATCATTGATTCTGATACAGTGCCTGCTATTATATATGAACGATTGTCGTAATTACAGCTTCCAGGCTTTCAAATCGGTATGCAGAAGCTCGTGGGCACGGTGGGAAAGGGGTGCCTGGAGATACTCGGCGTAGAGGGTCTGCACCGAGGGGTTCTCGTGGGAGAAGCGCAGGGGCATTTCTCTGTCCAGCTTGTAGAGGTGCTGGCCGCGTACGCCGCCCAGTTCCACGCCGTCCTCGATGGGCTGACCGCCGCCGCCGGAGCAGCCGGAGGGGCAGGCCATGATTTCCACAAAGTCATAGTGGACATCGCCCCGCTGGATGGCGTCAATCAGCCGGGAGGTATTGGCAAGGCCGCTGGCCACCGCCGTGCGGACGGTGATGTCTCCAGCCCGGAAGGTGCGCTCCTTCCAGCCGTCCAGTCCCCGCACGTCGCTGAATGCGTCCGGGTCGGGGTTCTCCCCGGTAATCAGGAAATAGGCGCTGCGCAGCGCCGCCTCCATCACGCCGCCAGTGGCGCCAAAGATAACGCCCGCGCCGGTGGATTCGCCCAGGGGATCGTCAAATTCTGCCTCGCCCGTCGTCATGGGGTCAATCTGGCAGACCTTTATCATGCGGACAAGCTCGCGGGTGGTGATAGATAGATCCACGTCCCGCCCGGCTCCGGCGTCGTTTACCTCCTCTACAGCGCACTCGTATTTCTTTGCCGTGCAGGGCATGATGGAAATGCAGAACAGCTTTTCCGGGTCAACGCCTATCTTTTCCGCAAAGTAGCTCTTCGTCACAGCGCCGAACATCTGTTGAGGGCTTTTGGCGGTAGAGAGATTATCCAGAAGCTCCGGGTGACGTATCTTGACATAGCGCACCCAGCCGGGGCAGCAGGAGGTAAACATGGGCCACTGATACTCCGTGGGATGGGTCATCCGTTCCACGAACTCGCTGCCCTCCTCCATAATGGTCAGGTCGGCGGCGAAATCCGTGTCGAAAACATAGTCAAAGCCCATGGCCTTCAAAACGGCCACCAGGCGGGGCAGGGTGGCCTCCTCCGTGGTCAGGCCGAAGTCCTCGCCCCAGGCGGCGCGGACGGCGGGAGCCACCTGAACAACGCAGATTTTGTCCGGGTCAGACAGGGCGGCGAAGGCCTTCATGGTGTCGTCGCGGGTACGCAGCGCGCCCACAGGGCAGTGAGTGATGCACTGGCCGCAATAGGTGCAGCCCACGTCTTTCAGATCCATCTTGTCCCGGATGGCAACCGCTGTGCGGGTGCCGGTGCCGGTCACGTCCCAGACCTTCATGTCCTGCACCTTGTCGCACACGGCGACGCAGCGCATACAGTTGATGCACTTGGACATATCCCGAATCAGAGGATAGGTGTGATCCCAGGGACGGAACACCGGTGTCTGTGGGAAAGGCAGGTCGAGCACGTTCATATCCCGCGCAAGACTTTGCAACGAGCAGTTGCCGCTGCGGACGCAGCTTGTGCAGTTTGTATGATGGCGGGAGAGGATCATTTCCACGTTCAGCCGCCGGGTGTCGCGCACACGGGGAGTGTTGGTGTGAACGACCATGCCCTCCTCGCAGTCGGCATTGCAGGAAGCAGCCAGGTGATCCCAGCCTTCCACCTCTACGACGCAGACCCGGCACGCGCCAATCTGGTTTATATCCTTTAAATAGCAGAGGGTTGGAATACGGATGCCTACCGTCTTGGCGGCTTCCAAAATTGTTGTGCCTTCCGGCACGGAGACGTGGCGTCCGTCTATCGTCAGGTTTACCATGCCGTTTTCCTCCCTCCTCTAAATGAGCCGTAGCCGAAGTGATCGCAGCGCAGGCAGCGGGAACATTCCTGCGTTGCCTCCTCGCTGGTCAGGGAATTTTCAATCAGGTCAAAATCGTGAATACGCTCCGCGGCGGGACGGTCGGTCATGTTGCAGCGTCCGCAGGCCGTGCGAAGGTTGGCTGAGGCGGAGGGAATCTCCACGTCGAAGTCTATCTCGCTGTGGAGACCGAAATATTCGTCCAGATTCGCTGCAGCCGTCTTGCCAGCCTCAATGGCCTTGATGACTGTGGCGGGGCCGGAGGCACAGTCGCCGCCGGCATATACGCCGTTGGCGCCAGCTACAGCGCCGGAGGTGTCTGCCTGAAGCGTGCCGAATTTGGAGGGGGTGATGCCCGCCTCAGCAAAGTGGCCGAACTCAATGGCCTGACCGATGGCGACGATGACGATGTCGCAGGGCAAGGTCTGTTCCGGCTGATCAGCATCTCGGGGCGCGGGGCGGCCGCCCTTATATGCGCCGGGAACCTGGGGCTTGACGACCAGCGCCTTGACTGCGCCGTCGTCATCCGTCTCGATGCGGGCGGGGGCCATCAGGGTGACAAGCTCCACACCCTCGGCCACCGCGCCGGATATTTCGTTTACGAGTGCGGTCATGTCAGATTTGCGCCGCCGGTATACGCACTGAACGGATTCCGCGCCCAGGCGGATGGCCGTGCGGCTCGCGTCCATGGCCACGTTGCCGCCGCCAATGACCACGACACGTTTGCCAGTCATGTCCATTGGCTCACCGTCGCCCATAGCGCCAAGCAGCTGCACGGCGGACATGACGTTTTTAGCGTCCTCGCCGGGGATGTTGAGCTTTTTATAGGAGTGAGCGCCGATGGCGATATACACGCCGTCAAATTTTTCGTGAATTTCGGCAAAGTCGATGTCCTTGCCTATTTCCACGTTGGTATAGGCGGTGATGCCGGTGGAGAGGATAACGTTTATGTCCTCGTCCAGATATTTCTCCGGCAGACGGTAGCAGGGGATGCCGTAGCGCAGCATACCGCCGAATTTTCTGTGTTTCTCATACACGGTAACGGAATGGCCCATCAGCGCCAGATAATAGGCCGCCGTCAGGCCGGTGGGGCCGCCGCCGATGATGGCGACAGTCTTGCCCGTGGGCGGGGCGCACTTGGGGGCCGGAACATGACCGGCCTGCTCTACCGCTGCCCGCTTCAGGCCGCGAATATTCACGGAATCGTCTACGATGTTCCGGCGGCAGTGGCTTTCACAGGGGTGCTCGCAGATAAGGCCGCACACGCTGGGGAAGGGGTTATCCTCCCGAATCAGGCGCACGGCGTCGGCGTAACGGCCCTCTTTCACAAGCGCTATGTAACCGGGGATGTCCACATGGGCGGGGCAGAAGGTCATGCAGGGGACGGCCTTGAAGTTTGACATGCACCGTCCTGTGGTCAGATGGCTCATAAAGTCGTCCCTAAAGCCATTGACGCAGGTGATAACCGTTTTGGCAGCCTCCCAGCCGATAGCGCAGTCGGCAGAATCCGCTATGGCGTGGGCGGCCTTATCCAGAATCATCAAATCCTGGGCTGTGCCGTTGCCCTCCAGAATTTTCTGGATCAGGGTGGAAAGCTGGTCAAGCCCCACCCGGCAGGGAACGCATTTACCGCAGCTTTGGGCCATGCACAGCCGCAGAAAGGCGTCCGTCAGTTCCACGGGGCAGTTGCCCTGGGGAGCCACCTCGATGCGCCGCTGCATATTGGCGTACATACTGTCCACAAATCCCTGTGATTTGTCAGGCGAAGAAATACTAAGCCGGCTCAAAAGTCCTCAACTCCTATCCTTTTAATTATTTTAATGTTTGTTATTTTGCTTTGCAGAGCTTACTCATTCCCTATGAAGCGAATTATAACATTTCTTATACCCTTTGTGCAAGGGATAACAGATGCTTTTTTGCGGTTTGTCGATAAGATTCACTTATTATTTACATTTTTTCCATTGGATGAAGCCCGTCAAGATAAACATTAACCCACCCAGCGAAAAACAGAATATACAGGGAGCAGTACATCCAGAAAAGGGAGACGATGACAAAGGCCATGCTCCCATAGACGGAAAAGAGCTGAAATCGCTCCACCGCCCAGGAATAGAGCTGGGAAAAAAGAAGCCACACTACCGCGCCGCCCATTGCGCCGGGCAGAAGGCGGCGGAGATGCAGATTTCGATCTGGCAGAAGGCGAAACAGGAGCAGAGC
>JAJBVW010000140.1:6229-6915 GCA_020866945.1 Oscillospiraceae bacterium | reverse complement strand
CAGCACGGCCCCCGCTCCCGGTACCCACGTCACCTCCCCCCTTTATTCCAGCCGGGAAGCACTTTGGGAGGGCGAGGACAACGCCCGTATCCGCTGCCCCGTCTGCGGCGAATATCTGACCCGCAGCCGCTGGCTCAGCCAGGGCGACCACCGCTATATGGCGCTGGCCGAATGCGCCGAGCATGGCTTTTACTTAGCCCGCATCCGCGTCCGCCACGACGCCGACAATAACACCTGGCAGGCAAACCGCCTCCTGTATCAGGCCGACGACGCCATGGTGGAGAGCTTCAAGCGCCACCAGGCCCACCCCAGAAAACGCCGCCGCCGGAAAAAAAGCTGAGCCAGACCATCCAAGACCCACAGAAAAACGGCGGCCTGGATGTGACGCAGCTTCTGTATGGATTGGTAAGGCCGGTGTTCCAGCGCTGTTTTCTGGTTCTATTATCCGATAAAAAGACCGAGGTGTTTTGTCGCACCCCGGTCTTTTCCTTGGAACAGTGATCTACAGGCTAATGCTGTGCTCGTATAAACCAACCCGGGTTTAAGCTGATAATAATCGTAGTATTCCAAGATATGAATCCATAGGCTGTTCATACTCTATCCCCCTATTAAATTTCTATCTTCTTTTTCGTTGATATAGCCATATCTACGTATCACAAAATAAAAACCCGGAACCCTCCGCCGAG